>JAHDIM010000437.1 GCA_020630805.1 Anaerolineales bacterium | reverse complement strand
GGGATGCATTATCCGTCGGAGCAGTTTGCGGGGTTATTGGGATAGAGCACGCATCATGCTTTGTGATTTTCAGAGAAATTAGCCTTAAGTTGCCCGTTCGACTTCGCTCAGGGAGGGCGCATCTCATCTTTTTCTCCGATAAACACCAACGTTCAATCCAAGAGCATGTTCATCAAAAAAATCGGTTTGCACTCTACAAATGTGACAGCTCGGATACGCCTCCCACTGAGCGAAGCCGAAGGTGCAACTGTACTCATCGCCTACTGCAGAGCCGCATCGAAAATTACCAATAACATGACGGCTTGTCTCCTCTCTTACCAGGCTGCTACACTCTGCAAATGCGCCCTAAATCCATATTTGCAACTATAGCTGCCCTCCTAATTCTCACTAGCGCTTGCGCGACTTCAACGTCGGAAGACACGCCCACAACGCGGGTGACCGCAACATTTCTGGCGGAGCCTACAGTCACCAATACGAATGTGCCTGCCGCAACATTGACTCAACCGGACCCTACTGTTGCACCGCCGACACCTGAACCAACGGCAACAACTGAACAGGCTACAGAAGCGCAGCCCAACGTCTTGCTCATCATCCTTGACGATATTGGTCTAGATTATTTCCCTGGCTACTTAGAAGACCAAGTCCTTGACAAAGCCCCGATGCCTACTATTGAAGGCTTGATGCGTGCGGGCTTTGTCTTTGATCATCTCAATGTCTATGCGACGTGTTCGCCGACGCGTGCCAGTTTATTGACGGGGCTGCATGGCGTTGAAACGGGCATTCTTGCGCCGGGTCCAATGAGTTATCTAGATCCACAATTTCCAAGTATTCAGCATGAAATCAAGAGACAGTCAGATGGGGAAATCGCGACTGCTGTTATTGGGAAATGGCATTTGGTTGGTCGTAATTTCAATGAGTTTGATCATCCGCATGCATTTGGGATAGACCACTATGAAGGGTTGATGCGCGGCGTGCATGATGACTACTATCTGTGGCAAAAGACGGCTGATGGTGCGCGGACTCAGACCAGCGTGTACTCGACCACCGAATTTACGAACGATGCGATTGACTGGATCAATGCGCAGGATGGCCCTTGGTTCACTTGGCTGGCATACACCGCACCGCATACCCCGTTCCACCTACCGCCCGCAGACCTGCATTCTTTTGATCATCTGACTGGCGAACAACAAGATATTCGCACCAATCGTCCCGAGTACCTCAAGGCGATGTTGGAAAGTGTCGATACTGAAATCGGACGCTTGTTAGAGTCGTTGCCTGCTGACGACCGTGATAATACGTACATCATTGTGATGGGCGACAATGGCACCGGCGGGCAAGTCGCGCAGGAGCCTTATGCATCTGTTGGCGCAAAGGGTTCAGTACACGCTGGCGGCATCCACACGCCAATGGTGGTCTACAGTCCGTTTGTAAATGGCAACGGACAGCGGGTAGATGCGCTTATCAGTTCGATCGATTTTTATCCGACTATTACCGAGATGTTTGGCTACAGCGCGCCGACTGATGTCAAAGGGACGAGTTTCTATCCCTTGCTAACGGGTGCAGTCGATCAATATCAACCGCATGAATTTGTCTTCTCGCAGACGCCAGATGCAGTGACAGTGTTGAACCACGAGTACAAGTTGATCCGGGAAACGACGGGGGCAGAGCGCCTGTATGATCTCCAAGTAGATCCATTTGAGCAGATAGAGCTTGTGATCGAGGCGCTGAACGACGCACAACAAGCGGCGTATGTAACGCTTAGCGCCCAGCTTGATGCCTATTTACAGGCGGCGTATTGAGTGCGGGTGATCCCGAGTTCAACAGTGTGATGCCACGATATGTGTGTAAAACAATAATGAATTGCTGAACGATTAATTGTTAATGGGGGAACTCAAGACCTTTGCTTTGCGCAAATACGTAGATTTACTTTTGCAGGAAGCTTTTGCCACGACAGCTATTAATAATTCAGTAGTTATCCGGTTAGCCAGTAGTTGTTTTCTGGGGGAGCCACAAGAAGCTCAGGGCCCCAACAATGCCCAAAATCGCCCAGAAAAAGAACGGGGCGTTGGGCGAAATGTCCGCCAGCGCATTGCCGATTGGTGGGGCGAGCGCGCCGCCAAGTTCGCGGAGGAAGACCAAAATCCCAAGCGCCGACCCAGCGTATAGGCCACCCACGCCGTCCAAGTCAATGGATGCGGCCTGATGAATGCCCATAAAGGCGTCAAACATCGAGCCGACAATGAGCGTGCCGGCAATAATCAGCGCAGTTTGGTTGAAGCCAATGAGCAGGGTGCCAACGCCCATGGTCAGGGCGCCCATCAGTAGAAACGGCTTACGGGTACCAACGCGGTCCGACAAGATCGAGAGCGGTAATGCGAAACACAGACTGGATAGAAAAATTAGAGAGGTCGTATTGTCAGCTTCGACCCCAGTCCAGCCAATGCCACGTAAATATGTAGGTAAGTAGCCAATCAGGCTGCGGTAGCACCCGAAAAAGGCCAATGCGCCAATGCCAATAATCCAGAGCTCGCGCACTTTTGCCACGCGCTGCAGTGCTTCCAGCATCGGCGTCGATTGTTTCGCTTCGGTTGGCATAATCCGATCCGGCACGGCAAACAGCCAGATTAGCCCAGCGACAAATTGCAGAACGCCAAAAAGAATTAGCGTGTTACGCCAACCGCCAACCATTGGCGAGATCACTGATGCCGTATAGCGCGAGCCGATAAAGAGCCCTAGCGCGAACCCCATTGAGATCGTACCGGCTGCCAAACCGCGCTGATTTGGAAAAAATGTCCCCCCGACTTTGTGCGCGCTGGGCACAATGCCCGGTGCAACTAAGCCATAGAGAAGAAATGTCAGGACCAAGACGGCGAAATTGGGTGCCATGCCGCGCAGCCCTCCAATCACACCCGAAAGTAGACAGACGTAGGCAATCATCCGTCGCGCGCCAATGCGGTCGCTCAAAATCCC
>JAHDIM010000436.1 GCA_020630805.1 Anaerolineales bacterium | reverse complement strand
CGTCGTGAACTCATCTTTTGAGTGGCTAATACCGCCTTGGCTTGGCACAAAAAACATGCCTTGCGGACATAGGCGGCTCATATTCATCGCATCATGTCCAGCGCCGCTTGGCATTGTCAAGGTAGAGAGCCCTAACTGGCTGCAAGCTGTTGAAAGCGCAGTCTGAATCGACGCCGCTGTTTTGACGGGTGGCTTTTGAACAACTGGCGACATCGTACCCCCGAGTTGGGTAACTTCGGCATGCAGCGTGTCTGCCGCAACGTCTAACACTTCACTGACTAACCCGCGGGTTTCAATAATCAACTCAACACGCTCAGGGATGACATTTGGTGCACCGGGATAAACATTGAAATCACCTATCGTTGCAACAATTCCCAACTCAAGCGCTAAATCTCGGACAGTGCTTACTAACGGCGCCGCCATTACCAATGCATCCTGCCGCCGATCCATAGGTGTCGTGCCAGCGTGATTGGCAACACCTTGAAACCGGACTGCATAACGCCGAATGCCTACAAAGCCATCCACAATGGCAATGTCACGCTTGGCCGTGATGAGACGGTCACTCTGTTCAATATGTAACTCTAGAAACGCTGCTAACGCGCCCACTTCACGTTGGGCGGTGCTGATGTTGTCTGGGACTAAGCCTGCGTTTTGCATATGGGTGCGAACTGGCTGCCCATCCCAAGCGGCTTTGTCGAGAGTAGCCAGATTGAATAGTCCAGTCATGGCTTGACTACCTGTTGTGCCGCCTGCCATGGTGGCTTCCTCTGCCGCAAAGTTGATGAGTTCAATTGGATGATTGAGCCGCATATTGGCAGACTGTAACGCTTCAATCACGGCCAATGCCGCGATCATGCCCAACGCACCGTCAAACGCGCCACCGTATGGGACTGTGTCCGTATGCGACCCAATCCCGATGGCGGGCCACTGCTGTCGGCCTGCATAAGTCGCAAGGGTGTTACCGGCTGCATCTTCGCGCGGCATTAGACCCAATTGACGCATGCGGTTGTTCAACCAGCGTCGTCCGGCTAAATCCGCTTCAGAATACGCCACCCGATGCACTGCGCCATCGGGCTGAAGCCCAATTTGGCGTAGATCATCAAGGTCTTTGAGAAATTGATTGACATTGATTTGGGGAAGATGCATTCCGAGATTATATAGCGGGTGCATTTCTGAGCAGTCACAGGATGCATTATGTCAGATAGGCATCAAGCTAAGCAATTCTGCTAGCTGATTCTTGCGCGTATGTGTCACCCGCGCACTGCTTGCCCTGAGCGTAGTCGAATGGGAACGAGACGTAATAAAGTCAATATTTAGGTGACATGATGCATCATGTCACTACCTTGAGTCATTGAGGCTGTTGTCACATAAATAAAAAAGCCCCTTCGATAACAAAGAGGCTTACGATGCAAACTACGTCAGAACCTAACTCTGATCCCCATCCAGCACAATACCGATCGGCTTTGCCACAATAATGATGCGATGCGTATTCGAGTTGAACGGCCAACAGGAGACAAGCGTAATGCGCTCATCGTCGGTTTCTTGGATGGCCTCGGCATTTGTCGCCCGTACGTCTAAGGTTTCACCACGCTCTTTGACAATCTCAGATGAGGAAATCTGATACTGATAAATCTCGTTATTCGAGTGCACCAAAATGAGATCCCCTTCATTGAGCTGATCGAGCGACTCAAACACGCGTCCGTACACGTTGTTATGCCCGTTGAGTACAGTGTTGCCCACTTCACCAAGACCGGCAGAGATCCCGTGCCAACCGACTGCAAATCGATCTGGGACTTGCCACTGGACGTACTCTTTTCCGCCAACCTGCTGTACGCGTCGGAAGCCAACTGCTTCAACGGGCGTATCTAAGTCAATTGCCGGAATCACTAGACGATCTGGGTTTTGCCCACCGCGAATAAGATCTTCAATCGGGACTAAAGACTCTTCGGCTGGCTCAGGGTCAGGCGCTTGCGCGATGAGTGCGGCAGCCAATTGTGCAGCGGTTTCCACATCTGCAGGGTCTGACTGGACGAGCAACGCAGCGGCAAGTTCGGTGGAGTTGACCGCAGCTTCTCCGGCGGCTTTTGCATCGGCGGCTTCTAAAATTTGGGCAGCTAACGCATCCATGTCAAATGTCGGGTCATCGGCATCAATGGCTGTGACTTGTGTCAGTGCCTCACTGGCAAGCTCTCGCACAACCTCGGACTTCACAATCTGATTTTCAGACGCGGTCTCTTCTTGTTCAACCGCAGTGTACACATCACGCCCAACTTCAGGGCTATAGCTCGTATTAATCAGCCCTTCTTGCTCGGCAATGTCTGCCACGGTCAGGGACACTGGCAGCAACTGCACGCGGTTCGATAATGGATCATCCTCGGTCAGCCCGATCTTTGTCGCAATTTGTTGGTCTGTGATGTTCCAACGGTTCCATAAAAAAACGCCAATTCCTAGGAAGGCAGCAATCAGCAGTAATTGAATAATTCCATTGGCAACCCCAGACTTGACGCGCGTACTCCGATCAAGATCTTCAACTTGGGTGCGCATGTTGGAAAAATTATCTCGTTTTGTCATGCTTTGATTATATGAGGAGCACTAGCCCCGAAAAAATAAAGAGTTTTATGAAAACAACAACCCACAATAAACAATTTTGCTTTACAAATATTGTAAGATTGCAAGATATAATGAATTTATAACATCGTCTTAATTAAACCTCTATATATTCCTTGTCACGCGGCCCAGTGTTTGGGCGTACTATAAGAGAAGTTAGATTTGCGGGATTGGTGCGTTAACTGCTCCCTACCGTTTACTAACCTAAAATAAATCTGGTTTTTACATTTTTGAGAACTCGCTTTATTGCCAGCCTTTATTGTGAATACAGATACGGAGATCTGTAAGTAAGCTGGCCACGATTGAGAAATTATTTTTTAGAAGGACTTGAGTGACTATGGCAGACAAAATTTTGATCGTTGATGATGATATGGAG
>JAHDIM010000435.1 GCA_020630805.1 Anaerolineales bacterium | reverse complement strand
AGCACGAACGACTTGACCTTAGGCTTAGCAATCGGTGGCGTGCGGCCGAAGGTAAGGCGCAGCCGCTAGGATCTGAACATGATCTGTCACATATCATCGTGATGGAAGACAACTAGATCAGATCCCTCGCGCCGAGCCAGTTGGAAAACACACAGTAAGCTCAAACGCGCTCGTGATGACACTCCAAGTTTCAGGTCAATCCTGATTCTCAGATAGTCCATCACACCACTGGAGTAACCACATGACAAAAGAAAACATTATTGGAATCAAACCATTGTGGCGTAAAGCCAGCTTTTGGGGGCCGCTGTTGTTCTGGTCTTGGAACATCATTTACATGTTTACGTTCCTGTTCGGGTTCTCTTGGACCGTTGTGCTAGACATCATCACTGGCGTCCGTGAAGACATCATTCCGTGGATTTTCATCTTCAACGCCGCGCTGATGTTCATCATCCCTGCCATCTCGATGTGGTTGGCCCTGACCGTCTTCCTCAAGCGCCCTGCTGCACTATTGGTCTTTGGCTATGGTGTCGAAGGCCCGCTGATGCTCTTGCTCCTGCTGCGCATGTTTGCGATTCGGCAAATGACGGCTGGCATGCTGACGCTGCTTGTCATCGCTGTGATTGGCATCACAACCTTGTTTTGGAAACTGCTTGATGACAACTTAGAAAAACGATCAACCGGCACGCAGGCCATCGCTCTAATGGGGATGACCTTGTGTTTGCTAGTCGGGCTTTATTTGGGCGCGTTTCTATTGTTCTACGTCGTGCCGTTTACCGCATTTATATTGCAAGGTCTCTATCAGTTCATCATCCACCTGCCAGAAAACCTGCGCACGATGACGGCGGAACAACTTGGAGACCTGATTGGCTTTTCTATTTTTGGCGCAATGATGATCACGCTTTGGGCTTACACTGCCACTCTCTTCATTGGATTGCCATTTGCAATGCCGGGGCTATTTTCGTATCAATGGTGGCAAACGCTCAAAGGCTTCGCTAAGCGACACTCTTGGGCAGTGGGTGGGGCCTTAGCAACCTTTGCCGCCGTTCTCGCAATTGGCAGTTTGGTGATTTTCAATCGCCAGCCGCAGCACGCCGCATTTGAGCTGTTGTCCGAACCGCCAAGCTCACCCGCCGAAGTGGCTGCGCTCCAAGCCGAAAGCGAAACTATTCGCGTTGGGCTGCTCAATGCGTACTTAGCGTCCAATCGCTATTTCAGCGCAGTGGGTGACGTTCGCCATATCTTTGACATGTACACAGACCCGAATGGGATGAACTTGACTAAAGCCGCCGGGGCGCGCGTTCAGACATGGTACGAATTGCTTGCACGCCCAATTCTCTACGAACCGTTTGAGCCATATACGGAAGAGCTGGTCAACGAATGGGGCGTTCCCATCAACCAGGCATTTCAAAAAGATCCGCTTATTGCAGCTGAACTTTACGAAACCTATTTTGATGAACCCATCTCGGTTGCCGAACGTCCAGCGATTGTAAATGCAGTCAAGACGACTTGGGACATGCGCCAAGGCGAAGCCGCTTGGATCGAAGTGGATGATCGTGAAATCCATCTCGAAGAACAAGCAGTCACTGTTACGGAACACGGCGACTGGGCTGAAGTGGAACTGTATGAGGTCTATCGGAACGATACTGCCATTCGACAAGAAGTGATTTACTACTTTAGCCTCCCAGAAAGCGCTGTGATTACAGGCGTGTGGCTCGGCAATAGTCCTGACCGTGAAGATCGTTTTGAGCACCGTGTGTCGCCGCGCGGGGCAGCACAACAGCTTTACAAAGAGGAAGTCAGCCGTCAAGTTGACCCGGCTTTGGTTGAGCAACTCGGGCCGCGCCAATACCGTCTGCGCATCTTCCCAATTGAACCGCGCCGGATGGTATGGCAAGGCAACAATCAACGCGCGACGGTTGAAGATGGTGATCTACTCTACATGTGGCTCACCTACGCCACATTGAGTGAAGATGGCGCTTGGCCGCTGCCACAATTGGCGGAGTTGCGGAATGTCTATTGGGATGAGGAAACCGTTCGGACAATCAATACTGAGGCGTTTGCACAACCCGATATTTGGCTACCTGAGTTCGTCGCTGCTGGCGCAGACCCTGCGCCGACAACGCACACCATTGGTTTTGGCAACGGACAAACCGTGACAGCCCGACCAGCCACAGCCACAGATCTCCCTGCCTTGCCAAGCAATCTAGACATCGCCATCGTGTTGGATAGATCACGGAGTATGGAGGCCATGCGCAATCTGGTCGATGCACAATTTGCAGAGCTAGCCGCCCTCGATGCCAATATCGATGTGTATTTGACGGCCTCTGACTTTCACGCCGCCGCGCCTGAACGCGTCGCCTTTGCTGACGTTGATCCAGCCGAGCTTGTGTACTTTGGCGGTCAAGACCCAGCACAGTTGCTGACCCAATTCGCCGACTTACAAGGCAGTGCAACCTATGATGCGGTTCTCATCATCACCGATGCTACGGGCTATCAACTCGGCGAAGGTCAAGATAATCTACCTAGTTTCGAAATGCCAGTTTGGATAGTCCATTTAGATGGCTTCCCGCTGGGGTATGACGACCCAACGCTAGAAGCAATTCAATCTAGCGGTGGTGGCACTGTCAATACCGTTGCCGCCGCGCTTGAGCGTCTCAGCGTTGCCTTTGGTAGCCCTGACAAAAATGTGGACATCTACGACGGATATGTCTGGGAAGTCAGTGACAGTGCATCAACAGACACCAGTGACTTCGCGCCAATTGCAGCCCGTCGTATTATTTTGGCAGAGATGCAGCAAAAGCGCGCATCTCTTGGAACGCTTGACACTCTGGATGCGCTGCACGCGATTGCTGTCGAAAACAGCATCGTCACGCCGTTTTCATCGATGATTGTGCTGATTAACTCACGCCAAGAACAGCGCTTAGACGAGCTCGAAAACGCCGATGATCGCTTTGACCGCGAACATGAAGACGTCGGTGAAACGCAACC
>JAHDIM010000056.1 GCA_020630805.1 Anaerolineales bacterium | reverse complement strand
TTATCCGTTTAGCAGTTAATTATTATTCCCGCTCTATAATCTGCGCCTATGTCTTCCCGCTCTCAATTTGCCATTCTCGCTGCGATGCTTGTCATTGACAGCATGCACCTCATTTTTGGGCGGATGTTGGCCTTTCTCATGCCGCCGTTAGTGAGTGGTTTCTACGTCATGCTGCTTGCCATCGCGCAACTAACAGCCTACATGTGGTGGACCGGCAAGACCGACATGAGTGTGTTCCGCTCCCACTGGCGTTTCTTTGCCATCATCGGGTTTTTAGTGGCGAGCGCGACGTGGTTTAGCTATCTTTCTGTGTCTTACATCGATGCAGGCACTGCGTCCCTACTGGGGCGGATGTCAACTGTAATTACACTTGCGTTGAGCTATTTCTGGCTGCGAGAAACGTTGACCAAGCAAGAGTTACTAGGGGCGGTATTTTGCATCGTTGGGGCATTTGTGATTAGCTTTCGCGGTAGTGATGTCTTGCAACTCGGCACGCTGTTTGTCTTGGCGGCAGTCACGTTCTATTCCTTGCACATTGCCATCGTCAAGCGCTACGGCGAAGACATGGATTTTCTAAATTTCTTCTTTTGGCGCGTGCTGATGACAGCGTTTTTCTTGACCGTGTTTGTAGCAGGCACCAACGCTTGGCAACTGCCGCCGTCACCGTATGCGTGGCTAGTGCTGGTTATCACCGCGCTGGTCGATGTCGTCATTAGTCGTATTCTGTACTACTGGGCGCTGCGTCAAATGCGGCTTGGCATTCACACTATTGTGCTCACCCTTACGCCGGTGTTGACAATTCTGATTGCGCTTATGTTCTTTGGCGAGCAGCCAGAGGTGCGCGGTCTAATCGGCGGTGCAATTGTGTTACTGGGCATTGTAATTGTGGCATTAGCGCAACAAAGACGCACGATCAGCACATAATCCCTACCGAATTCAAAGCCGTTCTTAACTGAGGGCATGATACGATCTTGCGTAGTATCACTGTCACATCAACGAAACAGAGTTTACGGATGAGTACCCCACAAAATTCTGCCGCACGCTTTGGCACCTTTGCCGGCGTGTTTACACCAAATGTCCTGACAATCTTAGGGCTAATCCTTTTCTTGCGAATTGGCTATGTCACGGCCTATGCGGGCCTCTGGCACACGCTGCTGATTGTTGCCATCGCCAATGCGATCTCGCTGCTAACCGGACTATCACTGTCGGCTATTTCCACGAGTATGGAAGTCAAAGCCGGGGGCGATTACTACATGATCTCGCGTTCGCTCGGGTTAGAAATTGGCGGCGCGATTGGTATCCCGCTTTATTTATCACAGGCGATTTCCGTCGCGTTTTACATCATCGGCTTTACCGAGTCACTGCAAAGCATTGCGCTCTTTGCTGGCTACGATGCGCGCTTCATTTCTGTTGCGGTGGTGGCATTGTTCATTGTCATTGCTTGGATCGGAGCGGACTTTGCGCTCAAAATTCAATTTGGGATTTTGGCCGTTCTTGTCTCCGCGCTGATTTCATTCTTTGCGGGCGGGTGGACAACTATCGCTGAACCCATTCTTGAGCCAGCTTACGCAGATGGCATCACCTTTTGGGTTGCGTTTGCGATCTTCTTTCCGGCGGTAACGGGCATCAACGTGGGTACCAGCATGTCGGGGGATCTCAAAGATCCCAACACCTCTATCCCGCGCGGCACGATTGCTTCGATTGTGGTGACCTCCATCATCTACTTTGCTGTGGTGATCTGGTTTGCGTTCCATGCGCCAAATCGGCAATTGCTGATTGAAGACAGCATGTATATTCAGCAGATTTCGCTTATTCCCGCGTTGATTTTGGCCGGGGTGTGGGCTTCTACGCTGTCATCGGCGTTGGGCAGTATTGTCGCCGCGCCACGCACGTTGCAGGCGATTAGCAAAGATACTGTTCTGCCAAAGTGGATGTCCTCCAACTTAGGTCACGCCACCGAGCCCCGCATGGCAGTGCTGGTCACTGGAACAATTGCCTTGGTTGTGATTATGCTGGGCGATCTCAACGCTGTGGCACCGATCATCGCGATGTTCTTCTTGAACACCTACGGCATCACTAACTTTGCCGCTGGGATTGAAAAGCTAGTCGGTAATCCGAGCTACCGCCCGCGCTTCAACATCGCGTGGTATTGGTCCATTCTGGGCGCGATCAGTTGTTACGTCACGATGTTCCTAATCGACGCCACTGCAACCGTGTTTGCAATTGTGACCTCGATTGCGATCTACATCTACATTCAACGCAAGTCTCTCACCCGTACTTGGGGGGATGTGCGCTCGGGGATGTGGTTTGCGCTGGCCCGTTACGCCTTGTTGCATTTAGAAGAAAAGCCATTAGCTGCAAAAAACTGGCGGCCTAATCTGATGGTCTTCATTGGACAACCAAGCCGTCGCTTACCGCTAGCAGAAGTTGCCAAATGGCTCTCACAAGGCAAAGGGATTGTTACTTTCTTTCATCTCATTGTGCGCAGTGTTAGTGGCGGGGAAAGTGCCCAACAATTACGTGACACTGCCATCAAAAACATCAAAGGGTTTATCAAAGACCATCGCCTGAATGCTTTTGCCGAAGCTGAAGTCATGCCTGACTATCACTCAGGCGTGACCACCATTGCCCAAGCGCATGGCATTGGCAGACTTGAATCCAACACGATTTTGCAAGGCTGGAGCGGCACCTCACAAGGACGCGTGGCGCAGTTTAAACTATTACGCGATTTGGATCGGCTAGATAAGTCAGCCGTCTTTCTACGCTATTGTGAGGATCACAAATTTGGGAAGTACAAAACCATCAACGTTTGGTGGCGGAGTAAAGGCCCGAACGCCTCATTGATGTTGTTGTTGGGACACCTGATCAAGCAAAACCAAGAGTGGCGCAATGCAGAATTGAATCTTATTCGCGTGGTTGGGTCAGAGCATGCCGTCGAAAGCACCCAAACTGCAATGGCGGCTGAACTAAAGCGTATTCGCGTGCAAGCGACACCGCAGATTCTGGTCAACGCCGAAAAACGCCCGGTTTCTGAAATCATCCAAGAACGCAGCCGGACGGCCGACCTCACCCTCATCGGGATGGATCTGCCAGACGAAGAGAACTTTGAGACCTACAGCGAAAGCCTCAACCAATTAGTTGACTCCGTTGGGTCTGTGTTGATTGTAAGAAGTGCTATCCCAGCAGATAGCTTTATGGAGTAATTGCCCACGAAGGAGCACGAAGTTCACTAAGAGGTTTCCTTCGTGCCCCTTTGTGTTCTTCGTGGGCAGTAAAGCTAAGAACTACAGCTCAACATCGAACACCCTGGCCGCGAGCGTGCCCAGTCTGGTCGTTTTGCAAACCATTTCTCCATGTCAGGTTGTTCGTCGTATGGATTGCGCAGCAGCTCTAGCAATTCATTGACCAAGCCATTGTCGCCTTCTTCAGCGTCATCAATGGCGAGTTGCGCCATGTAATTGCGCAACACATACTTTGGATTGACGTTGTTCATTGCTGCTTTGCGATCAGCGTCTGAGGTGCCATCATCTTTGATGCGCTGAGCATAGTCTTTTAGCCACCCCGCAATGGCAACCTCAACTTCGCCAGTCACTTCGGCAGGCTTGTAATAGGCCTCAAACAGTGGGGCGATAAGGTCTGTATTTGACGTGTCTGCCGTGACTGCTTCCACTGACCAATCTGCCAATTTACGGAAGAAGATGGTCATATCGGTTTCGGTGACTTGCAGGATCTGTTGTAGTTCAGTTAGCAATTTGTCGTCACCCTCTTCAAAAGCTTTCAAGCCGATCTTGCTTGCCAGCATATCTGAATAGCCTTTGCCAAAGGCGTTGCCGTAAGCATCCACAACGTCTTGTAAGGCCGGAATATCATCTTCGATGAGCGGCACCAATGCATTGCCAAGCTGGGCTAAATTCCACTGTGCCACTTGCGGCTGATGCCCATAACGATAGCGCCGATTGCGTGAATCCGTGGTGTTGGGTGTCCAGTTAGGGTCATAGTTGTCGAGCCAGCCATAGGGTCCATAGTCAATCGTCAAGCCGAGGACCGACATGTTATCGGTGTTCATCACGCCGTGCACAAAGCCCACGCGCATCCAGTGCACAATCATTTCTGCGGTGCGCAGCGCGACTTCACGGTAGAGCGCAATGTATGTGTCTTTAGATGGCTCACCCAAATGCGGAAAATCATTGCGGATGGTGTAGTCCACTAACTCTTTCAGCAGCTTGTGATCTTGGCGTGAGTACGGCAATTGGAAATTGCCAAAGCGCGTAAACGATGGTGCCACACGACACACAATTGCGCCCGGTTCTGGCTGTGGGTTGCCACTATACAAAATGTCGCGAATAACCGATTCGCCAGTCGTGACCAAACTCAACGCACGGGTAGTGGGTACACCTAAGTGATGCATTGCCTCGCTACACAAAAATTCGCGAATGGAGGAGCGCAACACCGCTTTACCATCGGCGCCTCGCGAGAAAGGCGTCAGGCCAGAGCCTTTTAGTTGCAATGCCCAATAATCTCCATTAGAGACTTGAATTTCGCCTAGATTGATCGCGCGGCCATCGCCCAATTGCCCAGCCCAATTGCCAAACTGATGTCCGCCGTAAGCCATCGCAAATGGATCCATGCCGCCTAGTTGCAGGTTGCCGCTGAAAATATGCGCAAACGCTGGCGAACTGACGAATTCAGCATCCAATTCCAAGAACTCAGCAACTTCAGACGCCACTGCGACAACTTTGGGATCAGGGACACTGGCAGGCAACACGCGCGAATACGCTGCATGCTCCACTTGCCGCACGCCATTACTCTCACGCGGATCAGCGGGCAACTGCGTGGTAAAGCGATTTGTGAAATTCAGTTTTGGGAGAGTAGATGTTTTTGGGTAAGCCATGTGTTTTGTTAGGTGATACTCCAAGTATACTGATGTTTAGTGGGTTAGTTTGTGAGTTGGTAGGTTGGGTAGTGGGCGCTTGGGTGACCATTGCCTATGAACAAGACGTACACCAACAAACCAGCCAACCAACAAACCAGCCAACTAACTAATGAAACTACTCCGCATTCTCGACGGCCTCTGCTTTTTTCTCGCGCCCATTGCGATTCTGTTCTTTCTACTCGCAGTGTTGATGCTGAACGTCACATTCTGGGAACACCGCAATTTTGTGCGTGACTTGGAAGTTGATGGCTACGTGACGCAAGCAACCGTTACGCATATTTATGACGATGCTGAGCTGTTGGTTGAATTTGTCGACAATAGAGAGTTTGAGCGCTCCGAAATCATCGAAGTGCAATATTATGACGCGCAGACGTTGGCAAGCATTACGGAAGGCACGACACTCGATATTCGCTACCTTGACTATCTGGTTCAGCCGCCAGTGCTTGATGCGCACTTTCAGCAAGTGCAGGCCTATCGCGTGCCATTGGGCGGGTTGTGGACAATTCTGCTTATGAGCTGGCTAATCATTATCGTTCGCCCAGATTGGCTCTACACTGGCTTTGTGGAAGACCCAACTGCCTTGCTCGGATTTGGCTCAGAGAACGCATGACGATTGTTGAATTCATTGTGCTGATGGCGGGCGGGCTAACTGAATTAGGCTTGCTCTACGTCAGCGGCTACGAAACGGATAAGGAGCAGGGCGAAGGTGACAATTGGCTAACGACGACCTTCAGCTATGCCCCTGCAATTTTGGCTGGCGGACTGACCTTGCTTGGTATCGCCTATCTGCTTAGCTACCTTGACTTTGCCAATATTCGCTTCTCAGGATTAGATGAGTTTTCGACCATTACAATCGGAGTGTTGTTTGCAGCGGTGTTGTTCGGCTCAGTAGTCGGGAACTATCTGCTGCCACGCGTGAATGAGCAACAAATGTTACTAATTCATGTGCTAGTCGGCATCAACCTGTTTTTCAGCGACCGGCTTGGCCTACCAGATTGGGCACTCTGGTTACTACTACTGCCAACCTTGGCATTGGTGTATCAAGCACTTTGGCCGAAAGCGTTTTCGATCTATGTCAAAGCGCTGTATTACCTGTGGTATTTGGTGACACTTGTTGCACTTGCTTTTCAAAATCGGGGAGAGCTGTTTACCGCTGTTGAGACATCACCGTTGGATATGTTCATCTTTATGTCGATCTTGGTATTTCTCGGGGTGCATATCTTGGCGGCCTTACGCTTTGTCCTCATCATCACATCGTTGATTATTCCGCGTAATCGTCCTTTGCTTGCCCACATCATGCCGCACTTAGTCAGCGATGCGCAGATGCCGTTGCTGAATTTAGGGCTAATTTTGGTTGTTGTGCTGCTCCTATTTGGACTGAACTTGTTCTATGAAGTTGTACTAGATCAGATGTTGATTAATGCGTTGGTGTTAGGCGTGTCCCACTTTGGCATGCGGGCTGTTTCTGAATCCACGAATAACACGAATGGGCACTAATCCGAATTCTATTTGTGAAATTCGCGGCATTCGTGGATAAAATCATTTCCAATGATCAAAATTCTTCTCGCTGACGATCAAGGCGTCGTCCGCCATGGTCTAGCCCTCACGCTCAACCAAGAACCGGACTTTGCTGTCGTAGGCGCGGCTGCTAATGGCAAAGCTGCGTTAAATCTGATTGCTGATGTCAGCCCAGATTTAGTTGTTCTGGACTGGAAAATGCCAGAAATGGATGGCGTCACTGCTGCGGTCAACATCAGTCAGACGTGGCCTAACATCCGCATTGTGCTGCTCACAGGTGCACCTGTTGAAGATTCTGTGCTAGATGCTCTCGATGCCAGCATTCACGGCTTCATCCACAAAGATGTCAATCCGCAACAGTTCGTGAACGCCATTCGCAAAGTTGCCAACGGCGAACGCTACATGGGCCCCGAAATCGCCCAAGCGCTTGTCGAGCGCAGCCAGCGCGAACAAAAAGTCACCCCAAAATTTGCGCTCTCACAACGCGAACAAGAAGTTCTCAATCTCATGGCAACACCGCTAACCTACCGTGAGATCGGCGCAGAACTGCATATCTCGGAAGAGACGGTGCGTACGCATACTAAGAATATTTTGGTTAAGCTGAACCAGCCGAATCGAACCCAGGCTGTCATTGCGGCAATTCGGGCAGGGATGATTCGGATTGATGAATGAATGCTGATCGGCTGATAGCTGATGTGTTATTGACCGCGACAACACTGAATACATCAGCCATCAGCCGATTAGTCATCAAATCTCCCCCTTACGTGGGAAGTCCCAACCCCACATCTCCCCTACACTAAGGTCGTCAAAGTACGCAATGGGCCACATCTGCGTACAACACACTCTATGACGACTTCTACCTTGGCAACCCAAGAATACGATCTCAGCGGTCTACGCTGCCCGCACTTGCTCATCACTGTTCTGCGCCTGATGCGTCAGCATCCGCAAGGTACAGTGTTGCAACTGCTCGCAGACGACCCGCGCGCACCCACCAGCATCTCTGCCTGGGCCATGCAAAGCGACTATGAGCTCATCGAATTCTATGAACAAGGCGAAGGCGTTATGTTCGTCCTAAGGAGTTGAGAGCCATCAGCCATCAGTCATCAGCCATCAGCTTGGCCTAGAACGCGCCTGCTGACCGCTGACTGCTGAAAGCTGACCGCCAACTGGTCATGCAAGTCACAGAAGTTTCAAAAAACTATGGCTTCGTCATCGACAACCGCCGTTGCATTGGGTGTCATGCCTGTAGCGTTGCGTGTAAGTCAGAAAACGAAGTCCCGCTCAGTGTTAATCGCACTTGGGTGAAATATGTGGAAACGGGCACTTATCCAGAAGTAGGCCGCAGTTTTCAGGTTACGCGCTGTAACCACTGTGCGAATCCGCCGTGCGCGCGCATTTGTCCAACTGGGGCAATGTATCAGCGTAAAGACGGGATTGTTGAATTTGACAACAGCGTCTGCATTGGCTGCCAAGCGTGTTTGCAAGCGTGTCCTTACGACGCTATTCACATTGATCCAGAAACCAATACTGCTGCCAAGTGCCACTATTGCGCCCACCGCACCGATATGGGTATGGAACCCGCCTGTGTAGTGGTCTGCCCAGAAGAAGCCATTATTTCTGGGGATATGAACGACCCAACCAGCAAAATCAGCCGCCTGATTGCTACTGAAAAGGTCACTGTTCGCAAGCCAGAGCAAGGCACTGCACCAAAGTTGTTTTACATCGATGGTGATGCTGCAGCGATGCACCCAACGGCCACTAGCCGCACCCCAGAAACCTATATGTTTGCTGACGTGATCCCATTGCACTCTATTGAAGTGCGTACGGGGTACGAAGATGGCTTTGGAAATGGCAACGGTCACGCGAAGAAAGCCTCTAATGTGCCAATTCGCCCGCGTAATATTGCAATGACCACTGTTGAAAACTGGGCGCGTGTGCCGCAACAGCAAGGCTTGCCAGTGGGTGGTCCTATCCAGACTGGGTCACACGGCACGGTCGCCGGTCAAATGGTCCAAACCTCTTACAATGCCCAACACAAAGTGCCATGGCACTGGCCGGTGCCAGCTTACTTGGTCACCAAGAGCATTGGCGCGGGCATGATGTTGCTGTTCTCTTTAGGTAGCGTCCTAAATATTTTTCGCACGGACTGGCTAACGGAAACGGTGACGGTCTTTGTCTCGTTGCTTTTCATTGGCTTGACGACGGCGTTGTTAGTCTATGACCTCAAGAAGCCAATGCGCTTTCTATATATTCTCATCCGACCACAGTGGAAGAGTTGGCTCACCCGTGGCGCTGTAGTCCTGATTGGGATTTCAACGCTGGGTGGGATCTGGTTCTTACTCAATCTCTTCTTTGACGCCGGTCAAATTGCGCCCATCCGTACTGCGATTATGTGGCTAGCCATTCCATTCGCGATTATGGCTGCCATCTACACCGCGTTCCTCTTCGCCCAAGCAGAAGGACGTGACCTGTGGCAAAGCCCATTGTTGCCATTCCACTTGCTCATCCAAGCTGTGATGGCAGGTGCGGCAGGGTTCTTAGTGATGGATGTCTTCCTCACCATGGATCGTTCAATGATCTTTGTCATGCGCAACTTATTCGTGCTTGCGATCTTGACCGACCTCTTCATCACGTTGATGGGCGAGTTCTACATCCCTCACGCCAGTGAAGTTGCAGCGAAGGCCGCCCATGAAATTAGCCATGGTCACTACAAGAATCACTTCTGGTATGGCAGCGTGGTCCTCGGTCACCTGATCCCGTTGGTCTTGGTGCTAGCCTCTCGCAACGTCGCCGCCGGCGCAATTGCAGGCCTCGCAGCAGTCGCAGGCTTGTACTTGTACGAATACGCCTTCGTCATGGCCCCACAGGAGATCCCAAACAGTTAGCGAACTGCCCACTAAGAACACGAAGTTCACTAAGGATTGATCTCACCCCCCTTCGTGCAGCTTCGTGACCCTTCGTGGGAGGATGAATCACTATGAAACAGAGTTTTGGAAAACTAATCAATAGCTTGCTTAGAGTGGATGTTCCCAAAAAGCCGGGTCAACCACTGACTGGCCCAACCAACGCCGGTGGGCAAGCGCTGCCACAGTTCGCGGAAGTCGATATGCTGCCAGTGCAGCAGCCAGACGGACGATTGACGAAATATCCGCCACCGAGCCATTGGGATGACTGGGTAGAGTGGGACAGCAAAGCGTGGCCAAAGAAAGTTGCACGCCGTTACTCACTTGTGCCAACCGTGTGTTTCAACTGTGAAAGCGCCTGCGGTCTCTTGGCCTATGTTGATAAAACCACCTTTGAAATCAAAAAGTTCGAAGGCAATCCAGCACATCCGGGCAGCCGTGGCCGCAACTGCGCTAAAGGCCCGGCGACGCATAACCAAATTTACGATCCAGAACGGATTTTGTATCCGCTCAAGCGCGTTGGGAAACGCGGGGAAGGGAAGTGGAAGCGGATTACTTGGGAAGAAGCCCTGACTGAAATCAGCGCCAAGATGCGTGACAGCATGGATCGTCGCAAAGACGGGATCATGTATCACGTCGGTCGCCCTGGTGAAGACGGTTACACCAACCGCTGTATTACCGCATGGGGTGTGGATGCCCACAATAGTCACACCAACATCTGTTCCGCCGCAGCCCGCGCTGGATACTACATGTGGGGTGCGTTTGACCGACCTAGCCCAGACCATGCCAATGCGCGGGTGATCTTGCTGGTCAGCAGTCACCTTGAAACCGGTCACTACTTCAATCCACATGCGCAACGCATTATTGAAGGCAAGATGAAAGGCGCGAAGGTCATCACGCTGGATCCACGCCTGAGTAACACCGCTGCAAAGAGCGATGTCTGGCTCCCAACCTGGCCGGGCAGTGAACAAACCCTGCTGCTGTCAGTTGCAAACTATATTTTGCAAAACGACAAGCACAACCGCGAGTTCCTTTACAACTGGGTCAACTGGGAAGAAACGTTGCTGGCAATTGCCAACGACAAACTTGCCCTAGATGATGCCGAGATGTTGGAACGCGTCAAAACGTCACCGGTTAGCTTTGAACTGTTTGAGGATGTCCTCAAGAGCTTGTACAGCGAATTTACCTTCGAACGTGCCGCTGAAGAAGCGCAAGTGCCAATCGAACGGATTATTGAAACCGCCGAATACATCGCCAACTGCGATGGCAAGCTTGCGACCCACGTCTGGCGCAGTGCCAGCATGGGTAACCGTGGTGGCTGGCAAGTTTCCCGCTGCCTGTTCTTTTTGAATGTGCTCACGGGCGCAGTCGGGAATGAAGGTGGGACGTCAGGCAACAGTTGGAACAAATTTGTCCCAACGCCACCAAATAAGCCACCGGCCTTTAATGCCTGGAATGAACTGCATCTGCCGCATGAATGGCCGTTTGCGTTCTATGAAATGAGCTTCTTGTTGCCACACTTCGTTGAAGAAGGCCGTGGTGATATTGATGTCTACTTCACGCGCGTCTACAACCCAATGTGGATCAATCCAGATGGGTTTATGTGGCTCAAACTGCTGCAAGACGAAGAAAAGATGAAGTGCCACGTCGCGCTCACGCCAACGTGGAACGAATCGGCGTACTTTGCAGACTATGTCTTGCCAATGGGCCACGCCGGCGAACGTCATGACCTGATGAGCCAAGAAACGCACTCTGGGCAATGGATTGCCTTCCGGCAGCCTGTCCGGCGCGTGGCGCTTGAAAAAGCAGGCCATGAAATTAGCCGCACCTATGAAGCCAATCCGGGTGAGGTCTGGGAAGAAAACGAATTCTGGATCGATCTGTCCATGCACTTGGATCCAGACGGAGAACGTGGCATCCGCCAATACTTTGCCAGCCCATATCGCGAAGGCGAAACTATCACTGTAGCTGAGTATTACCAATGGATCTTTGAAAATAGCGTGCCGGGTTTGCCAGAACGCGCTGCTGAAGAAGGCCTCCAGCCGCTGGAATTTATGCGCAAGTATGGGGCCTTCGAAGTCACTGCCACAAACTACAAACCGTTTGAAAAGACAGTTGATCCAACGGGTACTGACATCGATAATTTTGGTCGTGTTCTAAAAGATGGCAAAGCCATTGGTCTACAGGTAGAAGGTGTGTCTAAGGCTGGCTTTGGCACCCCAAGCCGCCGACTGGAATTCTTCAGCCCAACGCTGCACGAGTGGGGTTGGAAAGAGCGTGACTACAGCATCCCGTGGACGCTAGAAAGCCATGTCTCACCGAATAACATCAATGTTGATGAAGGTGAAATGCTGTTGTTGCCAACCTTCCGCCTGCCAACGCTCATTCATACCCGTTCGGCAAACGCCAAGTGGCTGTATGAAATTAGCCACAAGAATCCGGTTTGGATCAATCCAATTGATGCAGCGAGACTGGGCGTGCAAACAGGTGACTTGCTGCGCGTTGACACTGAAATTGGTTACTTTGTAGACCGTTGTTGGGTTACCGAAGCTATCAAACCCGGCATCATCGCGATGAGCCATCACCTTGGGCGTTGGCGTTTGCCAGATGCACCAGGCATTGGCCCAGGCATGGCTAGTCTGGTGGATGTCACTGATCTTGGTGGCGGCACGCACGGCTTGAACATCATCGAAAATGCGAAACCGTGGGATACGTTTGACCCTGACACCAGCCGCATTTGGTGGAAGGATGTCGGTGTGCATCAGAACTTGACGCATGCGGTGCATCCAGACCCCGTGAGTGGGGCGCACTGTTGGCACCAAAAAGCCAAGAGCGTGCGCAAAGCCCGCGCGGGTGAAAAGCACGGTGACGTGTGGGTCGATACCGTCAAATCGATGGAAATCTACCGTGACTGGGTCGCCTTGGCGCGTTCTGCGGCCACGCACAGCCCAGATGGCACCCGCCGTCCAATGTGGCTCAAGCGCCCCTTGAAACCAACTGCGGAAGCGTACAAGCTACCACCGCAGCCTGAACCAGACGCCGAAGCTGAAACTGCTTAGTTTTTTACTAGCCGCGGACGAGCGCCGACGAGCGCGGATTGGATGTTTCTACTCCGCGTTCTTCCGCGTGAATCCGTGGCTATTTTTTTATGCCCGATCCTCAACTCTACGAAGCTCTTCATAATGCTTACCAACTGTGTGCGCTTTTGTTTCGCAAAGGTGTGACTGTGGAAACGCTGCCCTATATACAAGCCATTGAACCGTTAGCAACTGCCTTGCCTGCCGAATTTGATGCAGATGAAGCTGCGGCGCAACATTATGGATTGTTTGAAGAGCTTGTCTTCCCATATCAGAGCATCTTTTTAGATCCAAGTAACTTGATTGGCGGAAATGTTGCGGACCAACTGCAATCGATTTATCAGTTAGTTGGGTTTGTTAGCACAGAGTCTGCGGATCATATTGCAACGGAGTTGGAATGCTTGGCGTGGCTGTGTAATGCTGCCAGCAGCACAGAGGATGTGCATCTGCAAAAGGCGCAGTTGCTTATGCTGACAGAACTGCAATCGTGGGTGCTGCCCTTTGCCGTTGCCATGAAGCGTAGTGGAAGTACGTTTTATCAGGCGCTAGCAGACTTTATGCTGCTTTCTGTGAGTAGTCATCCGCTGTTTGCGGAGACAGATAGGGTCACTCAACTGCCAGATCCGCCCGCGTTATTGGATGATGACAACACGCGCTTAGGTGATATTGCGACTTACATGCTGACGCCTGTGCAGAGCGGCATCTACATCGCATCTCGCACCATTCAGCAATTAGGACGACAGTTCAATCTGCCAATTGGCTTTGGTACCCGCAACCTGATGCTGACCAATGTATTTCGCCAAGCTGCACACTATGACTGTGTGGATGATATTTGGGAAGCGTTACAAGCCTCAGTTCAGTCTTGGCGAGCGGACTATGCTGACTATCCAGAACGGCTAAGTGCTGCTTGGTTGGCACAAGCAGCGAAAACGTTGACCCTGTTGGAAAAAGCACAAGCCGAAGCCATAGCCTTGGAAGATGCGGCTGAATAGTGGCTAAAATTTTTGGGATTGGGCTGCAGCGGACGGGAACGACCAGCCTTCACCAGACGGCGGGAATACTCGGGTTGCGCTCAGCACCAATGTCGGTCGCGTTTATGCAAGACTTGCATGCGCCAGCTTTACAACAGTTCGATCTTTTCAGCGACAATCCAATTCCAGCGTTATATCCCCAGCTGGATATTGCTTATCCCAACAGTAAATTTATTCTGACAACCCGCCCAGTTGATGCTTGGCTCGCAAGCGTAGCGTGGTTGTTTACCAAAGAAATTCCTAAGCTTTCGTCTGAATTACAATCCATTGCCGATGCAGTGCATCAGCAGCTTTATGGGCAGGTCACCTTTGACGAAACTATATTTCGTGTGTTTTGGCGCGACTACCACGCAGGTGTGGATGCGTATTTTGCTCAGCGTCCAGCAGATCTGTTGCGCTTGGATTTTTCTATGGGCGATGGCTGGGACGAACTTTGTCCTTTCTTACAGTTGCCTATCCCGAGTGAGCCATTTCCGCATTCTAACAAGCGACGTAGAAAGCGCTGGTGGAATATCTATTGATCCGCCATTCCTGACGTGGCGGCACAGTGATCTGGCAGCGTTTCGCCATCTTCGACGAGACAATCTTCTGGTGCTCCCAACTCGGCTGGGAACATCGCGGTTGTGACCATCTCGGTCACTGCGGCAACCGAGTCTTGTCGCCATAGTGCGGCATCATCCTCTGATATTTCACCAGACGCCAAGAGGGCATTGATTTCTTGATCTTGCGCAATCAGCAATGAATCGACAATGGTCTGAGGCTGGATGTTACGTTCTGTAGCTAGATCTGCAATCGTTTTGCCTCGCCCGAGTTCAGCCCACAGTGCGTCAATGTCCATTCCAATTATGTCAGCTGCAATTTGAAATGGATCGTATGCTTCAACTGGACCCTCATCAACAATGACAAGCTCACCATCGCCATAGTCTGCTGGCAAAGGCGTGGGCTGTACGCCATGCACGAAGCTGTTTTGGAAGATGATCGCCTCTGTTTTCCAAGCGGAAATTTCGTCGGCGCTTTGCCCGTTTTCAGCAGCAAGTTGATCGATCAGTGCGTGGTCTGCTGCAATTAACGCGTCAATAATCACTTGCGGATCCACACCACGATCGGTCGCAACTTGTGCGATGCTTTGACCAGACTGCGTGACTTGCAGTAGTTCTTCACGGCTCATATTTAACAAGCCCGCGGCAATGCTGTATTGATCTTCAATTTCATTGACATCCGGTGGATTTGGATTGAATTGCGAACCGCTAGCGGCGTCTTCAGCGGCTGGCTCTGGAGCGACAACCTCTGGCGCAGGAGAACTACAAGCCGTAAGTGCAAATAAACAAAAAATGAAGCAGAAGAATTGAAAGCGATTGGTCATCATGCTAGCTCGGAAATGTGTTGCTGAACACTGTGTTCTTATAGATAATACGCATGTCTTGAACACAGAGGTTATCTGTGATCCAAACATATTACATGATACGTAACAATCTGTGTGAAAGCTAGATTTCATCAATTTATAGATTGAAACACCAGCACTTTTACACTCGCTTAGGAAATTCAATATGCCAAAGTTCGCCGTCGATACAACCGCAGATCAGCAAACCACCTGTGGAGAAGCGCTCATCGCTTTATTAGCACAGTATGACGTTGACACCGTCTTTGGAATTCCGGGCGTACACACGCTTGATCTCTATCGGGGGTTACATGAGTCAAGCATCAAGCATGTGTTGGCGCGTAATGAAGCTGGCGCTGGTTTCATGGCCGATGGCTATGCCCGCGTCACTGGTAAACCCGGTGTTGCGATGGTAATTACTGGCCCAGGCGTGACCAACGCCACCACGCCACTGGGACAAGCCTATGCGGACTCCATTCCACTGTTGCTGATCTCCAGTGCAAATGACAGCAAAACCTTAGGGAAAGGCTGGGGCTGCTTACATGAGACCACGGATCAGCAGGCCATCACAGCTCCGTTGACTGGCTTTAGTGCCACCGCAATGCGTCCAAGCGACGTACCAGAAATGATCGGGCAAGCATTTACTTTGTTTGCGTCGCAACGCCCACGGCCAGTCCATATTGCCATTCCAACTGATGTGTTAGCAATGCCAGTCACTGAGGAGTGGCAACCCGTGTCTCTCCCGAGTCCAGCTAAACCAGATGAATTGCTACTGGATGAAGCGTCTGTGCTGCTCGCAAAAGCTAAAAACCCGATCATACTGTTGGGAGGCGGGGCTATAGCCGCCGGGGCTGTGGTTGTAGAACTGGCCGAGCTACTGCAAGCGCCAGTCATTAGCAGTAACGCTGGTAAGGGCATTGTGCCAGACAGTCACCCGCTTAGCTTGGGTGCCACAATTTGGCGTCAACCGACGTTGGACCTGCTCGCAAATGCAGATGTTGTGTTGGCGTTGGGAACGGAGCTTGCCGAAACCGATAGTTTCGTAGAGAAACTACCTATTACTGGAAAGCTGATACGCGTAGACATTGATGCTGCCAAACTCAATGACCTTTACCCAGCAACAGTTCCTATTTTGGGCGACGCTCTACATGCTGCATTTTTCTTGATGGTGATGTTACAGGAACGCATTGAAACGCCGCGCGCAAGCGTGGCGGCTACAGTCGCGACTGTTAAGGCAGCATCACTAGTACCAAGTGGGGTAGAAGCGCAGCATCTTGCAGTGCTTGGTGCCATTCGGGATGCATTGCCAACAGAAAGCGCTTTATTTGCAGACATGTCGCAAATTAGCTACAGCGGTTGCTTTGCCTATCCGGCGGAAGTTGCGCGTTCATGGCACTATGCTGGTGGCTTTTGCACGTTGGGGTGTGCAATGCCCATGGCAATTGGTGCCAAGCTAGCGCAACCAGATTTACCTGTGGTCGCCATGGCTGGCGACGGCGGTTTTATGTTCACCGTTCAAGAGCTGATGGTGGCGGTAGAAGAGCAGTTGGCGCTGCCAATTATTGTTTGGAACAACCATAGTCTGCAGCAGATCAAAGACGATATGGTGCTGCGTGACATTGAGCCGATTGCGGTCGATTCCATTCGTCCGAATTTTCAACTATTAGCTGCAGCCTGTGGAGCGAACAGCGCCAAGCCCTCGTCACTTGAAGGGTTGCAAGCCACCATTGAGACAGCGTTACAGGCTAATAAGCCGACGTTGATTGAAGTCAATCAGGATAGTGATTGGTTAACAAACTTGTAACCGTCATTCGCTTGCGCAGTTTGAACATTGGCTCTATGTTTAGATATGCGCCGCTTTACAGACTTACAACTTCTTCTCCTGCTGGCCGTTCTTCGGCTAATTTTTCATTGTGTCACGAACGGCCAGTATGGATTTCATCGGGACGAGCTAGCCTTTCTTGACAATGGGCGGCATCTTGCCTGGGGATATGTTGCCTACCCACCGCTAACGCCATTTGTTGGCAACATCGCGCAAAACCTGTTTGGTCTGTCACTGATTGGAGTGCGGTTTTTCAATGCACTGGCACAGTGTGTGGCGATGGTCATCACTGGGCTAATGGCCAAAGAGCTAGGCGGGGCGCGGCGGACACAAGTTGTCACTGCTGTTGCTGCCGCCATTGCCCCGATGTCGCTGGCAATGGGACACCTTTTCCAATACATCGCATTTGACTACCTCTGGTGGGTGCTCATTGCCTACTTCCTCATTCGCCGGCTAAAAAGTAACAATCCACAGTGGTGGCTTCCCATTGGCATTTGCATTGGTCTTGGGATGCTCACCAAGTACACAATGGCGTTCTACGTCGCAGGCATTGTGGTCAGTGTTCTACTCACGCCTTTACGCAATGACCTGCGTAGTCGTTGGCTATGGTTCGGTGTAGCAGCCTCAATACTGGTCTTTCTGCCCAATTTGGTTTGGCAAATTCAACATGAATTTGTCTCAATCGATATGTTGCAGCACATTAGCGCACGCGACCGAGCAATGGGCCGTAGCGATGGGTTTATTGCCCAGCAACTGTATGTGAGTGCCAATCCGTTTACGCTTTGGCTGTGGGTTGTTGGCCTAGCCGCATGTTTCTTTTCAGGAGACTGGCAGCGCTATCGGCCATTGGGTTGGCTGTATGTGGCAACGTTTGCGTTATTTCTCTTGATGCGCGGTCGCTTTTACTACCTTGCTCCAGCATATCCGATGCTGTTGGCAGTGGGGTGCGTTGTTGCGGAGCGCTGGCTACAGACGCGCACTTCTACTTGGCAACTGCGTCTACCAAGAGTGCAATATGCTGCACTCGCGATGGGTGCTGTCATTGCCGCAGTCCTGATGGTTCCATTAGGTCCTGTACATTCAGCAACTTGGAATATTGCTAATGCTGTTCATGACAACCTCAGAGAACAAATCGGCTGGGATGACCTAGTCGTTGAAGTTGCAGATATTTATGCGCAGGAAATCGCCCAGACTGAAATGCCAATTGGCATTATTGCCTCTAATTACGGCGAGGCTGCAGCCCTAAATCTATTTGGGCCTGAACAGGGACTGCCAACAACAATTAGCACGGTAAATTCGTATTGGCTCCGTGGCTATGGGTCACCAGCGCCTGAAGTCATCATCGCTGTCGGATTTTCAATGGCAGACGCAACAAAGTTCTTCGCGCAGTGCCACGTTGCGGGCAAAATCACTAATGCGTTTGGCATTCAAAATGAAGAGACCATGGGCAATACCGACATCTTAGTCTGTACCGAATTACGGCGACCGTGGAGTGAAATTTGGCCGACTGCCCAAACATTTGGATAACCCCACACCGTTTTATGGGTTATTGCAATTATGTTGACATTGCAAACACCTTATACCCACTCAGAATTGAAATCTGCGCTTGCCAAAGAAGGTGAGGCTATTCATAAGGTTTTTACCGCTGTAGATCCGACCAAGTTTTATGACCATCCGCAAGAGGTTTGGTCACCCGCTGACAATCTTGTTCATCTCATTATTTCAATTAGTCCTGTTATTCGGGCGCTCAATATTGCGAAGCCTTTATTGCGCTTACGCTTTGGCAAAGCAAAACACTCTTCGCGTGACTTGCCAGAAGTGCATCGCATTTATAAAGCTGCGCTTTCCGCTGGCGGGGCTGCGTCAGGAGGCTTTGTGCCAATTGTGGAGACGAAGGATGCTGCCGAGCGCGATCAGATTTTGACGAAATGGCAATCTAAATCCGCAAAGCTAGCCCAGTCTATGGACCATTGGACTGAGGCTCAACTTGACTTCTATCAACTGCCGCATCCGCTATTGGGCAATATGACTGTGCGCGAGATTTTGCTATTCACGCTGTATCACAATATGCATC
>JAHDIM010000055.1 GCA_020630805.1 Anaerolineales bacterium | reverse complement strand
AGAAATGGAGGTCGCTGAGAGAGCTAAGTAAAACTTAGCGGTGAATTACCCCAACGCCGCGACAATCCTGCCAATTTGCTGCACATGTCCACGGTCATGATGCGCAACAAATGCCGCCAAGCTTTCCACAGTTGAAGGGCTACCATTGGGGCTAGTAATTTCTTGTTGCCAGCCAGCTTCATCCAACGCCCCTAATGCATTACACAGTGCCACACGGTTCTGTACAAAGTGATCTAGCTGACAATCGGTCTTTTCTTTTAGGACTAACCCTAGCGCTGGTAACAGTGCTTCTCTGTCGAGCTGGCACAAGTGAATCAGATTGTCATCAATGTGGGTCTCGTGACCATCTGGCTTGGTTGTGCGCTGTTCCGTCGTGAGATCGCCGACCAGCGTGTTGACGTTTGCGACAGTCCCTCGCAGTCGGGCCACAATTTCGCGCGTCTGACGGGGACAGTTGTTGTTCACACTCAAGCCGATATTGGCTTGGAGCCAGCTATAAAATTCATCTAAGCTGCCTTGTCCCACTAAGGGGATGTCAGCCGGCTTTTCCGCGTTAGCATCTGCAATCCACCAACTGGCAATACGCATTTGGTGTCCGCCAACTACGTCATTCTCCCAATCATCGCCAACGAGTAAGACTTCACTAGAACGCCGCCCAATTTGGCCTAAGATTTCCGCGTAATACTCAGGATGTGGCTTGGCAAAGTGTGAGGTTTCTGAGTGCGTGACAAATGTCACCGGGGCGGCGTGTGGATCAATCCCGCCCCATTGCACGCGTTGCAGAATGGCAGTTTCAGGAAAGAGTGGGTTGGTCGCAATGACAACTTCTAATCCATGCGCTAGTGCAAATGCAATTAGCTTCGCCGCCGTTGGTCGGACTTGAATTTCAGACGCTAACGATGGATACACATTGGCGTAGAAATCATCGATCAGTGGCCGGATTTCGCTCAATGCGGTGCCATATTCAGCTAAGAACCGCTCTTCAAAGGCCTGCATCAGCGTTTGACTCGGATCAAGCTTGCTGACCATCGACCGCGTCCCCAGCAAAATGCCTTGCAAGATCGCCTCGGCGTCATCAAGCTCTTGGGCCAGATGCGCCTGTAATTTGCCAAGGTAAACGGGCACGAATTTGTTCGCGTCGTTACCGATAAGCGTGTTGTCTAGGTCGAAGAGGATGGTTTTGAGCATGAAGGTGTAATGCGTAACGTGTAATTCGTAAGGATACTTAGGGCAATGTGTATAGCCACACCTTAATTATAGAGGGTTGCTTGGTTGTAAATTATTACGCATTACATCTTACGAATTAGCCTTCCCGCAACAACGCGTCCCAAATTGGATTGTCTTCATGACAATGCCCACAGCCGATTTGGGGTTCTTTGACGTCTTGCAAAGTCTTGGTGCAAAACGCTGAGCATGTCATGCGCTTGTTCATGCCGAGGAAGCCTTTTTTGACTTCACCGTCAAGCATCATGTGCTTACAAGAGTTGGCGCGTTCGATGCCAGGAACTGGGCAGTTTTGGCACAGTTTAGGCGTCCATTCGTGCAGCTTGCCTGCTTTCGCGGCTAAGCGACATTCTTGAATATCGCGCCCGCGATTGTAATCTTCGTAGTAGTAACTACAGTCTTTTCCGTAGGGTGTTTCCATTTTTTTAGGTGTCAGCAGTCAGGTATCAGGTGTCAGCTTGCTAATCTCAGCATCAAGCATAACTCTGATCCTGCTCGTAATCGTAATCGATAGGACATCGGCTTTTGAAACAGCTAATCCGTGTCCTCATAACAAAAGAGGTAAGTCAACGTTGACTTACCTCTTCATCGTATACGGTTTCTGTTAGGAGAACTTAAAAACGATGTTAAACCCGTGTCATGTATTCGCCGGTGCGGGTGTCCACGCGAATGACGGTGCCGACATCTACGAAAGCGGGGACAGTAACAACCAAGCCTGTTTCTACTTTTACGGCCTTGGTGACTGCACCTGAGGTGTCACCACGCACGGCAACTTCTGCTTCTACGACTTCAAAGTCCATCGTTACTGGCAGTTCAACATCAATTGGTTCGTCACCGAACATCTTGAGTTGCAGTTCTGTGCCTTCTTTCAAGTACGGCATGACATCTTCCACAACAGAGCGGTTGATGACAGGCTGTTCGTAGGTGTCCATATCCATAAAGTAGACCAAGCTGTCTTCTTCATAGAGGAATTGCACTTTGCGGTTGTCCAAGCGAATGTCTTGCACGCGGTCACCAGAGTTGAAGGTAAGTTCGACGGTTGACCCAGTGCGCAAGTTGCGGACTTTAGTGCGAATGGTTGCTTTGCCACGGCCTGGCTTGACGTGGGTGTATTCCAATACACGCCACAGATTGCCGTCATATTCGTAAGTTACGCCTTTGCGCAACTGATTTACATCAATCATTTTGAGATCCTTTTTTTGACTGATGGCCTAAGTCATATTGATTTTTTAGTTGCGACGTAACGAGGTTTCAAAGTTACACGCCTCAGGGATTGACCGTTCTACGCGACGTAACGTTGTAGCTTCGTAACACCGTAACCCATGTTACTTATAGCCGAAGTCTGATTTTTTCTCATTATATATGCAGCAATTAGACAGTAGCAAACCTAAATATAATGTTTGCCTTTATAATGGAGCGCCTTTCATTCAAAAGTGTAGTTATGACTGATTCAAAAAACGTTCCCGGCAAGATTGAAATTTCTCCAACTGCGTTGACCACTATTGCGCACGCAGCAATTGAACGCACCTACGGTGTCGTGGGTTTGGCGGCTAAAAATGTCGTCGATGGCATTGCCAATGCGCTGACACGTGAGTCGCACAAAGGCGTGAACGTTCACATCGATGACGATGGTGTTGTTTTAGATGTGTACGTCATCATGGAGTACGGCATCAATCTCAAGTCCGTGTCAGATAGTGTCATCACCGGCGTACGTTACGCCGTGGAAAGCACGACTGGCATCAACGTGAAGCAGATCAATGTCCACGTGCAAGGGCTACGCATTAGTAGCGACGAATAACACAATACACATTCACTGAATCCATTGGCGTCTTTTGACGCCATTATTTTTGTAAATTCGAAAATTTTTTCTTATGACGTCCGCATCTTCAAACACCACCCCCAAATTGGTTGATGGCAACTTGTTCAAAAACCTGTTCCGCGCAGCCCTAACCTGGCTCGAAACCAATGAAGACGCTGTAAACAGCCAAAACGTGTTCCCAATTCCAGATGGTGACACGGGCGTAAATATGCTCAAAACCATGCGCAGTGCGTGGAATGAAATCTCAGAACTGAATAGCTCAAGCATTGGGAAAGTGGCAAAGGCTGCTGCCCATGGTGCTTGGATGGGCGGCTCTGGGAACTCAGGGGTGATTTTGTCGCAAATCCTGCGTGGGTTTGCTGCAGCAGTTGAAGATCTAGACCAAATGGGAGACGCCGACCTTGCCAAAGCCTTAGCAAGCGCCCGTGACACCGCATACCGTGGTGTGGGTAAGCCAGTCGAAGGAACCATTTTGACCGTCATCAAAGACTCGGCGGCGGCGGCGGAAGCCTACGTAGAACAAGCTGACGGCGCGCGGGACATGATGGAACACGTGCTGGAAGCTTGCAAAGCATCGGTACAACACACGCCAGAATTGTTGCCGGTCTTGAAGCAAGCTGGCGTTGTGGACTCTGGTGGCTTTGGGTTGCAAGTGTTGTTTGAAGGCATTGTGCGCTATGCCAATGGCGAATCGTTGACAGAGGCGGTCCATACTTCATTTACACCGATCAATATTGATGAAATGGGCGATGTGCTCGACATCATTGAGCCGGGTCAGGAGTGGGAAGTCGTAGTGGATTTCCGGCCAAAGCGCGAACTCAACATGCAACAGTTCTATACCGAACTGGAAACCATGGGGAATTCCATTCAAGTCGGGATGGGCGATGAATTGATCAAAATGCACATCCACTTATTGGCTGTCGACCGCTACCGCCCAATTGAGTACTGTGAAACGCTAGGAACCGTCACCAACGTGGCAATGGAAAACCTATTGGATCAGATCAATCAGGCAGAGCCAAACTTGGCCGACATCACCGTGACTGAAGATCAAATTTTGGCGGTAAGCATTGCGCCAGGTAAGGGGTTTGCTGAACGCATGTCTGACGGTGCAGTTAGCGTCTTAGTTGGTGGTCAGACGATGAATCCTAGCGTGCAGGAGATCAAAGATGCCTTTGCTGACTATCCAGCTCAGCGTGTCATTATCTTGCCGAATAACAAGAACATTTTCATGGCTGCCCTGAGTGCTGCGGAAACATCTGATAAAGAAGTGCGCGTGCTCAAGACGCGCTCAGCCGCAGCCGCGGCGTCTGCATTGCTACAGTTCAATCCAGACGGTGACCTTGATGCCGTCTACGCTGCGATGGAAGAAGCGATTGAGGACTTGGGCTTAGGTGACTTGACCTATGCGGTGCGTGACGTTGAAATTGATGGCGTTGAGGTCAAAGAAGGCCAGTACATTGGCTTGCGCAACGGGAAGTTGGCGGTTAGCACGGACAACCTTTCAGACGCCATGTTTGAACTGCTTGAAACAATGGATGTCGAAGACTGCGAACTGATGAGCATGTTCTATGGCCAAGACGTAACCGCCGATGATGCCGCACAAATGGTTGCAGCCATTGAAGGGCGGTACGATGAATTAGAGGTAGAACTCATTTCTGGTGGTCAACCGCATTATCAGTACATTTTTTCAATCGAATAAAGTGGGTAGTGGATAGTGATAAGTGTGGCGTTGTAAAACGTGCGCTATTACCTAATCACTATCCGCTTTCTACTATCCACTCCTTATGGCAACACGCGTCCGAATTGTGACAGACAGCAATGCCCAGTTTGTAAATGCTGGAGCGCGCTACTTACGCGGCTTGCCAATCATCTCTTATAAAGTTCAGATTGAAGACAAGGTCTACGTTGAAGACGCAGACTTCAGCGGTGACGCGTTTACATCAGCCATCATTGGTAGTGGCCAACCAGCGAAGCTTATTGCACCTACTGTTGATGAATTGGTGGAGTTCTACACCAACGCCTCTTCGTTTCGCGCTCCAATCTTAGCCATTCATTCTTCCGCAGCGCATAGCGATACTATTGCAAATGCTAGGGAGGCTGCGCGTCGCGTCGGCGGTCGGGCGAATGTCACCGTCATAGATTCGCAAAATTTGTCAATTGGATTGGGCTTATTGGTTGGCAAAGCGCTGATCAGGGCTGAAAGTGGCGCGTTGATAGATGAGTTAGTACGCTACATCAATGGCGAGATCCAGCGCCTCTATGCCATCTTCCTCACGCGGGATATGCGTTATCTGGAAGAAAGCGGTGTGTTTGGTCCGGTACAAGCCACGATGAGTGATATCTTAGGCGTCTACCCGCTATTGAGCTTGGAAGAAGGAGAACTTCGGCCAATTGAGAAGGGCAAGACCGCGGATTTAGGGTTAGATAAGGTCATTGAGTTTGTGTCTGAGTTTTCAGATACGTCTCAACTCTCCGTGATGCGCGGACAGCCTCAAGTCGGCGGCATTCCGCGGCAGCTTATTGCGCGTATCAAAGATATGTTTCGCCCCGGAGACTGGCCCAACTATGTCAACAACGCCAGCCTTAGCTGCATGATTGGCCCAAATAGCGTGGGCGTCTTCATCTACGACAAGTAACCAAAGCCTAACTGCGGAGTGTGACGGTGCAACTAAGAAATCTTGGTTGTGTTTAAGTTCACAAGCCGTTTTATAATTGGCGCGTAATTAGTATTGGTGCTCAACATCTATTAGATTTTTTGAGCGTGCCGATCGGATAAGAGGAAAGAACAATGGGAATTCAATTAGTAACAGACAGCACTTGTGACTTACCACAGAGTGTCATCGATCAGTACGGCATCCATGTGTTGCCAGTGATGGTTAACATCAACGGAACTGAATACCGTGATGGTGTTGACATTAGCCGCGAAGATTTCTACGCACAGCTCAAAAACCTAGACAATAAAGTTGGGACCGCTGCAACGCCACCACGCTTAGCGGCTGAATTATTTGAGTCATTGCCTGCGGATGATGAAATTCTTTGTATTATGTTGTCATCTGGCTTGAGCGCGACAATTGACGCTGTCAATCAGGGTGCTAAGGCAGCAGGTCGTGAAATTATTATGCACGACAGTGAGTCACTTTCAGTGGCCTTGGGCTACCAAGTCACGGCAGCAGCAGAAGTTATTGCCAACGGTGGTAGCAGCGCAGACGCAATTGCTGCGGCTGAAGCAGTCGCAGAAAAGTCTTACTTCTATGCGCTACTTGACACACTTGAATTCCTCAAACGCGGTGGTCGCGTGAGCGGCATCCAAGCGAGTGTTGGGAGCGTCTTGCAATTCAAGCCACTTTTGCATCTTGCAGATGGTAAGGTAGCACCACACTCACGTCCACGTACCACTAAGAAAGCGTTCAAAAAACTAATTGAATTGGGGGAAACCCACGGCAAGCTTGAAAAGCTTGGCATTATTCACGCTAACGCCCCTGAACGTGCCGCCGCCGCGAAAGAAGCCTTGCAAGGCTTAGTCGAAGGCGAGATTGTCATTGTGCCAGTGACCCCAGCGATTGGTGTGCACGCTGGTCCAGACATGGTCGGGATCTCTGGTGTAATGAAGTAAAGTTGGCTATTGGCTATTGGCTATTGGCTATTGGCTATTGGCTATTGGCTATTGGCTCAACTTTCAACGATCAATATATTCTAAAATTGAATTGCCAACGGTAACTTTCAAAGCCGTTGGCAATTATTTGTTATCTTACTTATGCCCCAGTCCCCCATTGTTCAATTACAAAAAATTCTAGAGACTGAAGCTAACCGTGGTTTTGACAACGGTGGCATTGTCGGGGGGCTAGATAAGTACGCTGTACATTGGCAAAAGGCCGCTGAAAAAGCCGCAGTCGATGCTGATGTTGTGACCGACGTTGTTGGCTGGTTACGCGCGTATCCTGCACTGACTGTTGAGGGTCGTGCGGCTGAAATGGATGCCATTCGTCAAAAACTGACGAGCGCAGTCGCCGAAAAACAACCCTCCAGCGCTGAACCTAAAGCAGCTGCGCCGGTTGTCAAAAAGCAAAAAGCGCCTACAAAACCGAAAGCACCAACGGCTGCGCCCGCCGCCAAGCCGGTCTCTTCCAAACCACGCGTTTCTGGACGCTTAGATCCACTCGCAAAAGTTGCGCCGCGTGCTCCGCTACCGCCCGAACCTGAAAAATTACAGCTTGAATCGCCTATGACTATTGTGTCAGGCGTTGGCAAGAAAGCTGCTGAAAATCTTAGCAAGCTGGGCATCAACACCATTCGGGATGCGCTCTACACGTTTCCGCGCCGTTACATTGACTACTCCGCCCTGAAGCCGATTAGTCAATTGCGCTACGACGAAGAAGTCACGGTCATTGGCACAATTTACAGTACCAATGTGCGTCCGACTAAAAATCCCAAAAACAAGATTTTGGAAGCGGTGCTTGGAGATGGCACTGGCACCATCAAGCTGAGTTTCTTCAATCAGCAGTGGTTGCAGAAGTCGCTGAAACCGCAGATGCAGGTGCAAGTCTCAGGCAAGGTAGACCAATTCTTAGGGCGACTAATCTTCAATTCGCCAGAGTGGGAACCGCTTGAAGCCAATGCGCTTAGCACTGGGCGCATTGTGCCTGTCTATGGCCTAACCGCAGGGTTAAGCAACAAAAACATGCGCAAGTGGATGTACAACGCCGTTGGCTATGGTGCCCGCCGTGTAGAAGATCCGTTGCCAGAAAAGCTGCGCAAACGTCTCAAGCTACTCAATACCAACGATGCTCTTGTTGGCTTGCATTTCCCAGATTCGCAAGAAGAACTGGCCCAAGCGCGCCGTCGCTTGGCATTTGAAGAACTCTTGCTCATGCAACTCGGCTTCCGCAAACAGCGCGCCGATTGGCAGTCGCAGCAGGGCGTGCCCCTTCCTAGCTCAGACGGCTGGCTTGAAACTGCACTTGCAACCTTGCCATTTACGTTGACAGGTGCGCAGCGCCGCGTGCTGAACGAAATTCGGTCTGATATTGCAACTGACAACCCAATGAACCGCTTGGTACAAGGGGACGTTGGGTCAGGGAAAACCGCAGTTGCCGCGATGGCAATGGCTGCTGCAATCCATAACGGGGCGCAAGCCGCCCTAATGGCCCCCACCAGTATTCTGGCGGAACAACATTACACTGGTATTCGTAAACTGTTGGCAAATGTGCCTGGCATTGACTGGGGCGATGAAAATCAATCTGCAGTGCGTTTGTTGCAAGGCGCAACCCCAGCCAAAGAACGCCGCGAAATCTTGGCCGGCTTGCTTGATGGCAGCGTCAAAATTCTCATCGGGACGCATGCCGTGATTCAAGACACGGTTGAATTTGCTAATCTGGGGCTTGCAGTTATTGATGAGCAGCACCGTTTTGGGGTACAGCAGCGTGCTGCGTTGCGTGGCAAAGGTCAAAACCCGCATTTGCTGGTAATGACGGCGACCCCCATTCCGCGCTCATTGGCGCTAACCGTATATGGTGACTTAGACGTTTCCATCATTGATGAAATGCCACCGGGGCGCCAGCCAATTCAAACGCGTGTGGTGTATCCACAAGAGCGTGAACGTTGTTATCAATTTATTCGTAGCCAGATTGAAAAAGGGCGGCAGGCATACATCATTTGTCCGCTGGTTGAAGATACTGGTAAAGTTGTTGCAAAAGCCGCCGTCGATGAGCACAAGCGCCTTTCCAATAAAGTCTTCCCAGACTTGTCACTAAGTTTGCTGCACGGACGGATGAAGCCGTCTGAAAAAGACGCCATTATGGATGAATTCCGCAGTGGGCAGTCGCAGATTCTGGTCTCGACTTCTGTCATTGAAGTCGGAGTCGATGTGCCAAACAGCACGATTATGCTGATTGAAGGCGCAAATCGCTTTGGGTTGGCGCAATTGCATCAGTTTCGCGGTCGGGTTGGACGCGGTGAGCATAAATCATTCTGCTTGCTGATGACGGAAAGCACAGACGGTCAACCTATTTCTGCTGAAGATATTAGCGAGCGCCTTAAGGTGATGGAAAGCACCACAGATGGGTTTGTTTTGGCAGAAAAAGATTTGGAAATTCGCGGCCCAGGGGACTTTATGGGTACGCGTCAGGCAGGCTATCAAGAATTACACATGGCACAACTGTCAGACCTTGGCATGATTGCATCGGCGCGAAATGAAGCCGATAAGCTCTTCAAGTCAGACCCTAATCTAGAGAAACCAGACCATGTCTTGCTAAAAGCGCGGCTGGCCTCTTTCTGGCAGCCAGGGACAGGAGACATCAGCTAATGCGACGGGCTATATTTCCAGGTTCATTTGATCCAATTCATTTAGGGCATATTGATATTGGTCGACGGGCGTCAGAGCTGTTCGACGAGTTGATTGTGGCAGTCTATGACAAGCCGCTCAAGAAACTGTTGTTTGCACCGGACGTGCGTATGTCGCTCACACGCGAAGCGTTTGCGGATGTGCCTAACATTGTCGTTAGGGGCTACAGTGGACTCACGGTAGATTTCTGCAGCGAAGTAGATGCGAAGTTTATTGTGCGCGGACTGCGTGTGTTTAGTGACTTTGAATATGAATTCCGCATGGCCTTGGCAAACCAGCACCTGTCACCGGGAATTGATACAGTTTCCTTGATCACGCGTCAGGAGCATACCTTTCTCTCATCGACAACGGTGCGGGAAATTGCATCCTTGCAAGGCAATGTCAGTGCAATGGTTCCAGAACATGTTGCTTTAGCGCTTGAAGAAAAGTTCAGACCGAAGGATAATAGCTAGAATCGAGCCAAAAATTGAAGTATTTATTGTTGTATTGTTAGCCATTGCTCGATCTAACTCACTGTAATTTATAAAAACTTATGGACATTTTGCATCTCATCGATCGACTCGAAACGATTATTCAAGAAGGCCGCCCAGTGCCACTGGCGCGCCTGATTATGGTTGATGAAGATCGCATTATGGAGTTAATTGACCAAATGCGGGTTTCTATTCCCGAAGAAGTCAAAAAAGCGCAAAAGATGATGGCTGACCAAGCCCGTCAAGTTGCGCATGCGCAAGAAGAAGCTGAACGCATTCGGCAGTTGGCGCAAGAAGAACGCGAACAGATTATTGACCAAGAAGAAGTCGTCAAGTCTGCCAAGATCCGCAGCGATCGCATTATTGAGCAAGCTAAGCAAGAAGCAGACGTGGTGCGCGCTGACGCAGATGACTATGTCATTGAAACGCTGGAAGGCTTGGAGTTAGAGCTCCAGCGCACGCTGCAACAAGCACAAAACGGCATTCACAAGCTCAAAGCAGACCGTGGCATGCTGGATATCCCGCCAGCAGAGTAGTTTGTTAGTTCGCTAGTGAGTAAGTTGGTTAGTAAGGTCACAATGAATATTGTCAGTAGCTAGTAGTAACGGGCTAACAAACCAACAAACTAGCCAACTATTACATTGACTCTTACAGTCGCTTTTCATATAATCTGACGGCACTTTTACGAGTCGCTAGACAAAAAATAACAACAACGCTTTTATAAGCACCGTTGAAGGAATTAGAAAATGGGCGCATTACCAAAACGAAAAATCTCAAAAGGTCGCCGTAACCGCCGTCGCGCACACGACTTTTTGACTCCACCAAACTTGGTGGAATGCAAGAACTGTAGTGAGATGAAAATGTCTCACCAAGTTTGCTCAAACTGTGGCTACTACAAGGGCCGCATTGCTGTTGAAGTTAAGAGCAACTAGTTCTTTCAACAGTCGCATACGTTAGCAATTAGGCCGTGATTCTCCACGGCCTTTTTCGTTTAGATTAGTAGTTACCCCTATTGTAGTGACATGGCGCGCCATGTCATTACAATAGGGGTGTTTCAAGCCTTTTACGACAACTCGCATGGATTTTTCAACCGCTGCATTTTTATTCCCCGGCCAAGGCTCACAATCTGTTGAGATGGGAAAAGCTTTAGCCGAGTCTTCTCCGACTGCTGCTGCCGTATTTGCAGCAGCCGACGAAATCTTAGGCTTTGCCTTGAGCGACCTCTGCTGGAACGGTCCTGCCGAAGACTTGAATGACACGATTAATACCCAGCCTGCGTTGTATGTGACCAGTATGGCCGCTTTAGCTGTTCTGCGCGAAACTGTCCCAGATGCGCAACCAGCGTTTATTGCTGGACATTCGCTAGGACAGGTAACCGCAGCCGCTGCCGCGGGTGCGCTAAGCTTTGCCGATGGCCTACGCTTAGTCCGTGAACGGGGGCGCTTGATGAAATTAGCAGGTGAACGCAGTCCCGGTGGGATGGCGGCCGTCATCCGTTTGGATCTTGAAAAGCTTGTTGCTGTTTGTGAGCAGGCGAGTGCTGAAGCCGGTAAGCCGGTTCAGGTGGCAAATGACAATTGCCCAGGCCAAGTTGTTATCTCCGGTGACAATGCTGCCCTTGACTTAGCTGAAACGTTAGCCAAAGCGGCTGGCGCGCGCATGGTCAAGCGCTTACCCGTTTCCATTGCTGCGCACTCGCAATTAATGGAAAGTGTCAGCACCGAGTATGGCGCTGCGGTAGATGCTGCCGCGCTTTCGTTGCCTGCGGTGCCATTCATTGCAAATTCAACAGCGGCTCCCGTTGTTGGCCTCGACGCATTGCGCGCTGAATTTAAGTCACAATTGACCTCGCCCGTCCGCTGGACAGAGTCAGTGCAATACATGATTAGCAACGGCGTCACAAGCTTTATTGAGATCGGGTCTGGCAACGTGCTAACTGGCTTGCTAAAGCGTATAGATCGGAATGTTTCCGGTTACAATGTTGAAAGCATTTTGAGTGGATAGTGTAGAGCGGTAAGTGGAGAGTTTTGATGCTCCACTACCTACTACCCACTCTCCACTACTCACTAACCACCTTAATATGGCAAAACGTCGTTTATTGCGCTTGGAACTCCAAGGGTACAAGACCTTCGCGTCAAAAACTGAATTTCAGTTTGGCGAAGGCATCACCGCGATTATCGGACCAAATGGCTCTGGTAAGAGCAATATCGCCGATGGCTTGCGCTGGGTGATGGGGGAGCAATCCTTCAGCATGCTGCGCGGGAAAAAGACCGACGATATGATCTTTGCAGGGTCAGAACAGCGTGCGCGTTCGAGTATGGCCTCTTCCACCATTGTATTTGACAACTCTGACCAATGGTTGCCCCTTGAATTTTCTGAAATCAGTATTACCCGGCGCGCCTACCGCAACGGCCCAAATGAATACCTGATCAATGGCAAGAAAGCGCGCCTGCGTGATATTTCTGACCTGCTAGGGAAGGTCGGGCTTTCACAACGGAATTACACCATCATTGGGCAAGGTCTAATTGACAATGCCCTTTCTCTCAAGGCAGATGACCGCCGCGCATTATTTGAAGAAGCTGCTGGGATTGGCGTCTACCGCAATAAGCGGCAAGATGCGCTCAAGAAGCTGGATCAGACAGCGCGCAATCTCGAACGCATTGAAGACGTGCTGACTGAAGTCAAGCCGCGCTTGCGGGCTTTGGAGCGTCAAGCGAAACGTGCGCGGCAATATAACGAACTGCGCAGTGAACTGATGTCACTCTTGCGCGTTTGGTATGGCTACAAATGGTTTGCGGTGGCGGAAGCAGTTGAGACTGCTCGTGAAACAGCGTTGACCAATGAAGTCGATCTGCAAAAGCTCCAAACTGATCAAACCGCAATAGATAGTCGATTGAACGGCTTGCGTGAAACGATCAATAGCTTGCGGGCACAGATCAATTCTTGGCGGCGTGAAACGTCACGACAACATGGCGAACGGGAAGCCATCACGCGTAACCTAGCCGTTTCTGAAGAACGCATCCGCAGCTTGGATGAGCAGCGCGAGTCGGTCACGTCAGAAATTATCCAGCTTGAAGCGTCGGTGCAGTCCTACAACACGCGTCTCAAAGACATGGATGCTGAAGTGCAGCGACTGCAAGCAGAGCGCAACGAAGCCCGCAGTAAAGTTGATGAGATTGAAGCGCAACGCCGCGCTTTAGCGTCTGAACGCCGCAAAATGACCGAGCGACAACAGCAAGTGCGTCGCAAGGTCAATATTTTTACCCAAAAGCTGACTGAGCAACAAGGGCGACGCAAAGCGCTGCTCAGCCGCCAAGATCGCTTGAAGCAAGATCGACAGCGGGTAAAGACTGAGCTTGAGAATGCAGAAGTCAAGGTGAGTCAACTGCAACGCTTGGTCGATTCAGCAACCAATACCTTGGTAGAAGCGCAATCAAAACGCAAGCAGATCCAAGTCACGTTGCAAGACATTACTGAAAAGATGTCGCTCGTTGACCAGCAGCGCAACAACATGGGCAGCGAGATTGCTCAGGCGCTTGGAAAGGTAGAACGCTTGGTAGCCCGTCAAGAAATCTTGGCGCAGCAGCGCGAAAGTGGCAATGCAGGTGCCGGTCAACAGCAACTGCGCAGTGCGGCGAAGTCTGGCAAACTTGCTGGCTATCAGGACGAACTGACGACCTTACTGCAAACGCCGCCTGAATATGATGTTGCGATTGCGGCCGCACTTGGGTCAACCTTGACTGCTGCTGTGGTCAATAACAACAAAACCATTGAAGACGCGCTACAGGTACTAGTCAAAGGTGGCCAAGCAACGCTGTTGCCGCTGGATCAATTACGACCACCGGAAGTAATTGGCGTGCCGAAATATGGTGACGGCATCGGCTGGGCCTCAGCCATGGTGAGCTGTGAACCGCAATACCGGCCAGTGATTGACACACTGCTGGGGCGTGTCTTGCTCTGTCAAACACGATCTGGCGCACGAGAAGCTTCACAGTCGCTGCCGCATGGTGCGATGGCAGTTTCGCTTACTGGTGAAGTCTTCCGCGCCGATGGCATTGTAGTCATTGGGAAGTCTGCGGGCGCAAAGACGCTGGAGTTAGAGCGTGAATTGCGTGGGTTGCCAAAGAAGATTACGGCCGCGAAAACCATTCATACGCAATTGTTGAGTCAGTCTGACAAATTGAAAGCAGACCGAGAACAGTTGAACTTGCAACAGCGTAAGCTGCGGGAATCTAGCACAGAAGCGCAACGCGCTGAGCAAAAAGCCCAAAAAGAACGCGATGCCGCCCAGCTGAACGTAGAGCGTGCAAAGTCGAATACGCAGTTCCAACAGCGCCAAGCGGACAATATTGAGCGCGACTTGCAGGGTATTACAAAGACCGTCAAGTCAATTGATACGGAAGTTGAAGAACTGACTGAAAGCCGCAAAAAAGCCGAACACGAAGCGCGGGTCCTTGCTGCTGAACTGTTGAAACTGGACTCAGATGACCTTTCAGCAAAGATCGCGGGCTGGCAGACGAATTTGGCGGTTGCGGCGCAGGCTTTGAAAGGGGCGGCGAATCAGAAGTCAGAAGTGCAAAGTAACCTGCAAAGTAGTCAGAGTCAGTTGGGGCATCGTAAACAGCGCCAAGGCCAACTGGAAACTGAACGAAACTCGCTGGAAACGCGCATCAATGATATGCGTGGGCAAGACAGTAAATATCAAGCGACGCTAGATGAATTGCGTGCGCTGCGTAATCCGGCTGAGCAAAAGCTGACCGGGTTGGAAGCCAATCTGGCCGAAGCCGAACGCGCTGAAAGTTCGGGCCGCGGTGTCTTGCATGCTGCCGAGCGCAAGAATGCATCGGCGCAGTTGGATTATCAACGACGGCAGGATGAACTTGAGAACCTGAAGCGCCAAATTCTAGATGACTTTGGTGTCATTGATGAACTCGAAGACACGCCAGAGCCTGAGCCAGAAACAGTAACGGGTGTAGTTGCACCTGAGGCTGCTGTTGAAAATGCTGCGCAGCCGGTTGTTGCTGAAGGCGAACAGTCCGAAGCGGCGGATGTAGAGACTGTAGCGCCAGAAGAGCCAGCAGAACCGCCAGTTGATCCAACCGTGTTGGCGATTGAAAACATCATTGAACACTTGGAACGCGTCGATGAAGCCCCAGCCGGTATTGAAAAGCAAATTCGCGAAAAACGGATTGGTCTGCGCAAAATGGGCGCGATCAATCAAGATGCGCAAATTGAATACGACGAAGTCAAAGATCGTCATGATGATCTGATGACTCAAATCGATGATTTGAATCAGGCCAGTGACAGCTTGAAAGAAATCATTGGCGAGCTAGATGCGTTGATGGACCGCGAGTTCCGCGCCACCTTTGAAGCAGTGTCGCGTGAATTTACCAAGGCTTTCAAACGTCTCTTCAATGGTGGCACCGCTGAATTGAAGATGACCAATCCAGATGACGTCACTACGACTGGGATTGAAATCACTGCGCAACTCCCTGGGAAACGCATGCAAGGTCTTGACTTGTTGTCAGGTGGGGAACGCTCGCTGACGGCCTGTGCACTCATCTTTGCATTGCTCAGTACGTCTCCAACGCCGTTTGCGCTGATGGACGAAGTGGATGCCATGCTCGATGAAAGTAACGTTGGTCGTTTCCGTGACATGCTGGATGAACTGAGTTCACGTACGCAGTTCTTGGTAATTACCCACAACCGCAACACGGTTGAAGTTGCAGATACTGTCTACGGTGTGTCCATGAAAGCGGACAGCACGAGTACCATCATTAGCCTGCGTTTGGATGGTGACAACGTCGCGAAGAACTCGAAAGAAATGTCGCTGTTGAAGCAGTAAGCCTCACTCTTTTTACAAAGCGGGGGTCTAACGAACCTAAGGTTCGCTTTAAGACCCCCGCTTTGTTTTTAATGCGCTAACACTCTAAAATCCTGCTAGAATAAACGTTCCAAAATTGACTTTAGAAACCTATGCCCACTTACGTCTCGCTTGATCTTGAAACCACTGGCCTCAGCGCCGAACACGATGCCATCACGGAGATTGGCGCTGTTAAGTTCAAGAACGGACGCGTTGAAGATACCTATCAGCAGTTGGTGAATCCGGGCCGTAAAATTCCGCCCAAGATCATTGAGTTGACAGGCATTACCGACACGATGGTGATGGGGCAACCCAAGTTCAAAAAAGTCTTGCCGGACTTGGTTGACTTCATTGGCGATGCGGTGATTGTGGGGCAAAACATCCGCTTTGACCTGAGTTTCTTGCCGCAATATCTCAGCATGAATGACGTGGTTGACACCTTCGACCTCGCCACGATCATGCTGCCGAATGCTGGGCGCTATAACCTTGGGGCACTAGGTCGGCACCTCAAGATTATGCTGCCGCCTTCCAACACGCGGCACCGCGCGTTAGACGATGCCAAGCTCACACACTTGGTCTACTGGCGCTTGTATGAGCAGATTCAAGAATTGCCGCTAGAAGTCTTGGCTGAGATTGTCAATCTGAGCCGCAACGTAGACAGTTGGGATGGTGCCTATGCCTTTCAAGAAGCGCTGCGCACACGTCCAAGTCGGACTGTTTCGCGCGGGGCGCAGGCTGATCCAGTTACAAACATTCCGCTGTTTGAAGACAAAGAAATTCCGGGTCGGGCGCTGAAGCCGGTTGAAACGCCAGAGCCACTAGATATTGATGCTATTACGCATCACTTTGTGCCATCTGGGACGTTTGATCAGGCCATTCCAAAATATGAATTCCGCCAACAACAGTTGGATATGACTCAGCAGGTTGCGGCGGCCTTTTCAAGCCCTAATCACCTTTTGGTTGAAGCTGCAACGGGGACGGGCAAAAGTATGGCCTACCTCACGCCGGCTATCGAGTGGGCGTGGCAGAACGAGCATCGTGTGGTGGTGTCGACGAATACCATCAACCTGCAAGATCAACTCGTCAACAAGGATCTGCCGATGCTGCGTGACGCGCTTGGTATTCCATTTGTATCAGCATTGTTGAAAGGGCGGAGTAACTACATTTGTCCGCGCCGTTTCAACAACATCCGTGCGCGCGGTCCGCGCAATGCAGATGAAATGCGCTTGCTGGCCCGCATGTTGAACTGGTTGCCGACTACGGAAACCGGCGACCGCACTGAAATCCGCTTGTTCAGTCCGGGTGAACGCGAAGCATGGTCACGCATGTCGGCGGAAGACGAAGGATGTACGACGCAACGCTGTTCAACAGAAATGGCGGGTATCTGTCCGTTTCATCGCACGCGTCAAACGGCTGAAAACGCACATGTGATTGTGGTCAATCACGCCTTGCTCTTGGCCGATGTTGCTGCTGAGCACAGGGTGCTGCCGGACTATGGTTATTTGGTGGTTGATGAAGCGCATCACCTTGAAGCGGCCACCACAGACGGGCTGAGCTTCACTGGCCGCCAGGGCGACTTCGAGCGCCGTTTGCGTGACTTAGGCGGTCCAAGTAGTGGGTTGCTCGGGCGTATTTTGACCAATTTGATGGCAGCTGTACCGCCAGAAAAATATGCGGCTGTCAGTGAAACTGTCAACAAGGCCTACAACGCCATTTCGGCTGGCACAACCCATAGTGGGAATTTCTTCCAGACTGTCAAAGACTTTTTCAGTTTGCATTCCAATGGACAAGCCCGTGGGTATGATGAAAAACTACGCATTGTTGAAAAACAGCGCGAGAGTGAAGACTGGCAAGACATTGTGATCGCTTGGGAGAATCTGGACACTATGCTCAAGCCGATGTTTGAGTATTTGACCGTCATCATCAAGGCCCTAGAAGACTTAGAACAATACGAAATTGATGAACGCGAAGAGATGCAGTTAGCGGTCAACGCCATCATGCGCTACTTCGATGAATTTGCCACTGCGATGACAGGGCTGGTCATTGAACCCGATGAAAACCGGATTTACTGGCTGGAAATGTCAGACGATGGCCGCCGACTGGCGCTCAATGCCGCGCCGCTGAACGTGGGTCCGCTCATCAAAGCGAGTTTGTGGGAAACCAAGGCGTCGGTGGTTCTCACCAGCGCAACGCTTACGACGGCAAACGACTTTGGCTACATTCGCGAGCGGCTGGCGGCAGGCGATGACGTCAAAGAGTTCGCAGTCGGGTCACCGTTCGATTACAAATCGCATGCCTTAGTGACCGTACCAAAGGATATGCCGGAACCCACGCGAGATCGCTTTGGGTATCAGAGCGCGTTGGAAGACGGCCTGCGGGAGTTGCTGTTAGCAACAAAGGGGCGGGCGCTGGTGCTGTTCACGGCCTATTCGCACTTGCGCGACACGTCAAAAGCAATTCGCAAAGACTTGGAAGATGCTGGCATTGCAGTGTATGACCAGACTGTGGGTGCATCGCGCCATCAGCTTGTGGAAATGTTTCAGGCCTCCGAAGCAGCCGTCCTAATGGGGACGCGCAGTTTCTGGGAAGGCGTTGATATTCCCGGTGATGACCTCGTCTGTGTTGCTATCGCAAAGCTGCCGTTCGACGTCCCTACTGACCCGATTATTGCGGCGCGTAGTGAAACCTTTGATAACTCCTTCAATGACTACGCCGTACCGGAAGCGATCTTGCGTTTCCGACAAGGCTTTGGGCGGCTTATTCGCACCCAATATGATCACGGCTTAGTGGTCGTCTTTGACAAGCGCGTGCTGACCAAGCAATATGGCAATCGTTTCCTGACCTCACTGCCAGATGATGTCTATCGCTGGGATGGCAAGCGTTCACAACTGCCAGAAGTAGCCCGGCGTTGGTTGGCGAAGAACGAAAAGAAGACAGAGTAGAGAGTCAGAGACAGAAGAAAGTAAGCGATAATTAGCGCTATCAGCTATCAGCTATCAGCTATCAGCTATCAGCTATCAGCTATCAGCTATC
>JAHDIM010000434.1 GCA_020630805.1 Anaerolineales bacterium | reverse complement strand
ACAGCGCCACCCAGTGAAACTGATGGGTGGCGCTGTCTAATGTTCTTCGCAAGGTTACCAATACACATACCTGTACAAGTACCATTACACGTCAACGCATTACCTTACAACGAACCTAGTAGAGCGATCCAAAATCTTGTGCATCAAACTGTTGAACCGCTTTACTACACTAACTAAAACTTACGTTCATTCAACCCTGTAATCGGAATGATCTCAGCCTGTTGCTCAATGTCTTTCAACAGCAACCAGAGTGACTTCTGATTTCCCGGAATACAACGCGCGTCCAACAACAGTCGGCGGCCATCGCGCATGAGGTTGAAGCGAGTGCGGTGTGAGCGTCCGCTTTCAAACGTGTCTTCAATGGCGCGGTGCAGTTCCCAAAGAGGGCTTTGCTTTTCGGTCGCGCCTTTGCCAATTAGTTGCAACTCACTAATAATGGAGTCAACCGGCAAGCCATAATCCTTTTCAATATCAATCCGGCTGCGGTCGCGGCTGACGCGGATCACCGTGCCAGGCAACGTTTGGATCAAACGCTTGAGATAAGGTTCTGGACTAAGCTTGTCTGTCTTAATCAACTGACCGAGGCGCGTGCTACGCGCAGTCGAGTCGCTAAAGCTGACAGACTGGGCTGGCTTGGGCGGCGTAATGTGACTGCCGTCATCAAACCAATTGCGGCGGTATAAGCCGTAAGAAATTACTGTAATTACGAAAATCAATCCGATACTCAGGTAGATCGCCTGTTGAATATCTGGATTTTGAACAAAGCGCGGTAGCGCAATCGCTGAGAAAACGAGTCCCCCCGTCGCTAACACCCCAATTAGTAATTCAGGTGTCAGGTTAGACAACTTTTGAAACCAAGATTGGTTTTCATATGGGTCACTCAACTCAACGATGTTAAATCGATCGTCTTGGTCTAACATGGTAAAAAGCTTCATTTTTGAAAGTAGTTGAACTGTCGGTCTTCTCCGTATGTAACCAACAATTCAGTTTATTTATTTGAAATTAGGAAGTTGCATTCCTCAATCTGCCTTTGCAAAAGCAGGTGACCAACAAACTGTTGTTGGTGCGACTAGTGTGTGTGGGTGGTGGCTGGGTGCATTGGTTACCTCTATTTCTAATTAGTCCCCGGTCGTCATTGCTGACAATCCCGTTCCCATGTGTGCCAACCGTGTTTTAATATCTGCAAAAGCCTTTACGGTGGCTGTGACTAAACAACCATGTATTTCTGATTGTCTTAGTCTCACAATGGGCTGATGGCTGTCGTTTCACTAACATAACCATCGCGTTGACAGTACTTGCGTGCGTTGTAAATACTGTAGCAAAGCAGCAAATTCTGTTGCATTTAGAGAAACTTAAGCGAATCGATTGTTTGCTGGATTTAATTAAAGGCACTAGACTCTAACTTTGAACGTTATGAGGTTGAAAAAGCGTTTGTTGCACTGAAAACAACGCTTTGATTTTGGAGAAAATGAGCTTATGCATTTCATGTTTCAATCACCGCGCTGGACCGAAGCTTGGCCTGGGGCAACGCTTGGGCAGTTAATCATTAAGGATGTCAACAATCCTGCCAGCAGCCCTGAATTAGACGCGCGCGCCCGAGTAGTAGAGGAAGAATTACGCGCTAAATATGGAGATATGGATCGCGCTCAGTTGAAACGTCGACCTGTTTTGTTCAACTACTGGCAATACTATGGTGTCTACGACAAGACGTACCACGTGCAAGGCCAGCTAGAGTCAGTCGTCCATAAAAACAAACCGATTAAGAGTGCATCGGCCTTGGTACAAGCCATGCTAATGGCTGAGCTAGAAGACTTAATGTTGACAGCGGTTCACGACCTGGACAAATGTGCCCCAACATATTCAATTGATGTTGGGTTAGGTGAAGAAGAATTTACGGCAGCCAACGGCGACGTAAAGCTCATCAAGCCAAACGATATGTACGTGATTGATCAGAAAGGGATTATTTCAAGCATTCTGTATGGGCAAGATCAACGTACACTCATTACGCCTGAAACAAAAAATGTGATGTTCATCACATATGCACCGTCTGGCATTGGTGCCAGTCGCACTGTAAAACACCTGCGCCGCATTATGGACTACGTCCGCCTGATTGCTCCAGACTGCAAACCGACAGCGCCTCAAATCCAAGAAGCCACTTAGGGGAATAGTTGGTTCGTGCGTTAGTTGGCTCGTGTATTAGTCATCACCTAGGTCTATGAAAGTTTCCCCAACAAACCAGTCAACCAGCAAACCAACAAACCAAAGCCCCACCCAATTCGCCATCTACACCCGCTTACTGCGCTATGTGCGGCCTTACCTTGGTCGCCTTAGCATTGCGGGTGTTGCTTACCTCATCCAAGCTTCAACCAGTTTAGCGTTCCCACTCATCGTTCAGAGGTTAGTGGATGACGTTCTGACAGCGGGAGATCGCGTCATTCTAAATTGGCTGGCGGGCGGTTTACTTGCCATGTTTGCCATTCAAGCCGTAGCAAGCTACATTCACATTTGGCAGATGGCTTTCATTAGCTCACGCGTCATTCGCGACATCCGGCTGCAAATTTATACGCACCTGCAATCGCTTTCGCTACGGTACTTTGCAGACAACCGCACTGGTGAACTCGTGTCACGTCTCACCAGCGATGTGACTCTGCTACAGCGCGCCATTACAGATGATGTCCTACAACTCATTCGGCAAGTGCTGACCTTGCTGGGCGCAGCCGCGTTATTGTTCTATCTCAACTGGCAACTCACCTTGTTGATTCTGGTGATGATGCCACTCGTGGGATTCACCATTTCACGGTTAGGACGACGCATTCGCGAAAACTCTAAAGAGGCACAAGATGAACTCGCCGAAGTCGCCAACGTGATTGAAGAAACCATTTCCGGCGTGCGGATGGTCAAGTCATTTGCACGCGAGGGATACGAAAATCAGCGTTTTGCAGACCGCATCAATGCCGTATTTGATGCCTCATTGCGTCGCGACAAAGTCCGGGCTGTCCTTTCACCCATCATCGGGCTCATTGC
>JAHDIM010000433.1 GCA_020630805.1 Anaerolineales bacterium | reverse complement strand
GCCAGACTGTAAATATCGGCTTCTACGTTGGTTAGTCCCACCGTGGCGGCGTTCAAACTCTCTTCCATCACGGCAAATGAGCTGGGTAGACTCCCGAGACTTGAGGCAATGCCCGCCAAGCTTTCTTCTAGTGGTTCGTCCGGTTCATATTCGTCCATATCTACAAACGGAATATTGAGCCCAGTGATAAACCCCAACGTGTCATCAATTGCCCGAGCACCAATTTGAGCCGACTCTAGGCCATTCTGCGCGGCTGTAATACTCGCTGGCAGTTCTGACCCTAGTAGCTCTGCTGTTGCGTCTAATGCGGGGGTAGTCGTGCTAATGGTCTCTGCGATCGTGCTCGTCATTCCCACTACAGTGTCAATATTGTCCTGCGCATTGATCAGCGCGCGATCTGCAACATCTAACCCTTGAGCGGTCGTGTCTAGAGATTGTCGCAGTGGGGCAACGCCAGCAATGACGCGTTGACTCAACACATCTCGCGTTTGCCAAACGTAGTAAATGCCGCCAAGGCTAATCAGAATCCCTGCTAGCGCGGTCAAAACTAAAATCAATCCAATGAAGCGTCTAAATATTGTCATTTCAAATCTCTCAGTGTGGCGTGTTATGTGAATTTACCAGCCTGTGGATATTCATGCAATCAAAAAGGCCCTCTGTAACCTGCTATTGCTAGCAGGCACAGAAGGCCTTTCGTTAGCGTAGTGCGTTAGCCGAGTTTAGCCTTCGCTGTGTGCATTCAAGTCGAAGCATGCTGCGTCGAGTGGAATGTTCAACAGCTGACCAGCGTAAATTTGGCTAGGGCCAGCAATTTGTGGATTGTAAGCAATCAGTTGAGCCACGGTGGTGCCAGCGCGAGCGGCGATCCAACCGAGGGTTTCACATGGTGCAACCTTCCACAAGGTGCCAATGATTTCACCCGTTGGTGGTACAGACACGTCTGCACATGAGAACTTAGGAGCATTTGGATCTGCTTCGCCAACTGGATTGTATTCCGGAGCTGGGTTCTCAACCATAATGGTGATTTCGTTACTAACGCTGTCTGGGTTGTCAACGTCACGGACGTACAAGGTATGTTCGCCCGGTGCTAATTGACAGCCACAGCGCCATGAACCGTCTTCAAGCACAATTGCGCCACCGACAACGCGGTCACCTTCGAGAATTTCGAGGGTGATACCAGCAGGGCCGGTCCCAAAGAAGCCGTTTGCAGCGTTACCAGATGCGTCTTGGTTTTGACCAATAATTGCGAGGTCAAAGCTTGTGTCCTCTACAACTGCGGTTGGTTCCTCTGTCGGTTCTTCGGTAGGTTCTTCGGTTGGCTCTTCAGTAGGTTCTTCGGTTGCTTCTGCAACTTCTACTTCAGGTGCCTTGATGTTCAAGATGTTGAACCCTGAACCTGTGACTGCTTGGCCTTTGTCATTCAGCGCGTATGCACCTACGGTGTATTCGCCTGCTTCCGTTAGGTCAAGGTCAAAGCTCCAGTTCCCATCGCCATCAGCACCAATGCGATCTGCACGGCTACCGTTCACAATGATGTCAACTTCGCCATTTGGTGCAGTCACACCACTGAGCGTGTAGCTACCTGAGTCGTAGTCACCAGTGTCTGGCAGATCGAACGTTGCGGCAGCCAGTGCTGCTGCACCTGCACCAAGTAGTGGCAAGTTCAGCGGTGAGCGACCACCAACGCTACCGTCAGCCAAGAGGCCTTCCAGCGCGATGTCGTGGTTGCCTTCTGCCAGTTCACCACTCCAAGTCCAAGTGCCGTCTGGACAGTCAAAGGTGTCGACGACAGCACCATCAATCACGAGATTGTGGGTGCGACCAGTGTCACAGGTACCACTCAAGTTTGCCATGCCAGCGGTGCGCATGTTTGGTTGCTTGATGCTCAAGTTGCGGACAACATCTGCTTCTGGGATGTCTACGCCATCAAAAGAAGCAATGGTTGGGATCGCAATAGCACCACCGGCGTTCGCGCGGACAGCTTCAAGCATTTGGTTGTTCAGGAATTGCTGACCAGCCAAGAGCAGAGCGCCAAGGAGAAGTGGGACCATCCACTTCCACCAGCGAAAGCGGCGGACGACTGCGTCGTTACAAGGGGTTGCCGTTGTCATTACAGCTATCTCCTATTACTAACTATGCCCGACCGCCGTCAAGAGCGTCTTGCCATGCTTTCAATTCATCCCATTTGCCATCGCGGGCCATTGCTGCTTGCTCTGGCCATGTGGTTGGATCGTGCATTTGGAAGCGTGAGCCACCTGCATCGAGAATTTCTTTCAAGCGTTCAACACTTGCAGCTGCGAGGTGAGCAAAGGTATAGATGTTACCGTTGTTCATCAGCTCGTTGATCTTGGGCCCAATGCCTTCGATCTTTGTCAGGTCATCTGGATCACCAGTGAACACGTTGCTCATCATGTAACCAAGGGCGTAGCCACCAGCGCCAACTGCGCCTTTGCTACCGCTCAAGAAGGTGTTACCGATGATCGCGTTTGCTTGGCGGATCCAGTCTGAGGTGTCTGCGGTGACAACGTCGTCGCCTTCGCTGGCTGCTGCTGCTAATGCGTCAGCGTCCATGTTAGCGATTTCGTGATAGAAGCATACGCCGTTGTTGTAAAGGCGTTCTTCATATACAGGGCCAATGCCACCAATGTCTTGCAGGCGGTTGCGACCCATAGCGCCGCCACCGATGATGGCGTTTGCTTGGGTGATCCAGCTTGCGGTGTCTGCAGGTGCGTCTTTGTCGCCCTTACCAGCAACTGCTGCTAAGTCGTCTGCATTAGAATGGGCAACTTCGTAGAACGAAGTGATGCCGTTGCTGTACAGGCGACCTTCATACGTTTCGCCAATACCGTTGATGTCTTGTAAGCGGTCACGACCGATCAACCAGCGACCACTCGTGCCAAAGCCACCACCACTTGCGCGGAGCAAGGTAACTTCATCAGTTAGTTCGGTGACTTGCTTCTTCAGCTTGCGCATGCCTTTGTTTTCAGGCTTTGGCTTTGCGGCCAATTGTGCTTTCAAGCTTGAGATTTC
>JAHDIM010000432.1 GCA_020630805.1 Anaerolineales bacterium | reverse complement strand
ACAAAGCCCGTTTAGTTGATCCTGAAAAGCTGAACAAAACTGCAAAAAATCCGTTCACGCCCGAAGACTTCGAATACGGCTGGGGTCTCATGCAAGACCGTTTGCCAGTCTTGAAAAAGACCAAGGTCTCACACGGTTTCAATGGGCTGTTCTCGTTCACTGTGGACCATTACCCAGTAATGGGCGAATCCCACGTCAAAGGCTTTTGGACGGCGGTTGGTGCTTGGCTGTCATTTGGGAGCGAAGTGGGCCGCGTGATGTCACATTGGATTCTGGACGGCGACCCTGGCATGGATATGCGCTATGCGGATATTCACCGCTTCTCGCCGCACCAATCCAATGAAGAATTCTTGCGGCGCCAAGCCAAGTACTACTACGAAATCGGGTTCGATATTCTGCATCCAAACGAAGTCGCGTCAGATGCGCGTAACATTCGCTTTGCCCCATATGGCAGTCGCCAAGAAGCACTGGGCGGCGTGATGGTGCCATTTGCCGGACAAGAAACACCGTGGTATTACGAATCCAATGCTGAGTTAGCAGAGGCCGTCAAAGATCAATTCCCGGCCCGCACTGGCTATGACGCCACGGCCTGGTCACCGATCATTGGGGCTGAACACTTAGCCATGCGCAAGAGCGTTGGTCTCATGGACTGGTCAGCGGCAATTACCGCTGTGGAAGTCTCCGGCGCTGGCGCATTGGATTATTTGAACTATCTCTGCACCAACGAATGTGACATCGAAGTGGGCCGGATTGCGTATACCATGATCCTCACCCCAGGCGGCAAGATCTGGCGTGACGTAACTGTCCTACGGCGTAGCGCGGATACCTTCTGGGTACTCACAGGGAAAGCCAACATTTATGCCGAGCTGTTCTACATGCAGCAGCACTTGCCAGAAGATGGCTCTGTGCAACTCCGCGATCTTGGTGAAGGTATGACTGGTCTTGGCCTATGGGGACCAAATGCCCGCAAAGTGCTTGAAAAGATCACCCATGCGGATGTCAGCAATGAGGCCTTCCCATACTACACTGCCCAAGACATTGGCGTTGGCATGGCACCGGCCACGGTGGTGCGCATTAGTTATGCGGGGGCGCTGGGGTATGAAATCTATGCGCCAGTAAGCTTTGGGATTCACCTTTGGGACACGCTCATGGAAGCAGGCGCGGAACACGACATTGTGCCAGTGGGTGTGGCTGCACTGTTGTCAACCCGCATGGAAACCGGCTATCGCTTGTTTGGCGCAGACCTCAAGCCAGACGTCGATCCTTATGAAGCCGGTGTCGGCTGGAGCGTCAAGCTCAGCAAGCCAAATTTTGTCGGGAAAGCCGCAGCCACTGAAGCAAAAGCCAATCGCAAGAAGAAGCTTGTCTGTCTAACCTTTGATGATCCGGAAGCGATTATGTACGGCGCAGAACCTGTGTTTGCCGGGGACACGGTCATCGGCAAGGTCACCAGTGGAGACTATGGTTATGCTGCTGGGAAGTTCATTGCGTATGCCCTGATTGACAAAGCACATGCAAAAACCGGGAACAAACTCCGCATTCGCTACACTGGGCGTTTCTACGAAGGCACAGTGACGAAAGAGCCTGTGTTGGACGTGCCTGAAATTCGGCAATAACAACTTAAATCACAAGGCGGGCTTCTCCTTAGTGCCTTCGCTCTAAAAAGAAGCCCGCCTTGTTTTACAGTCTATTACCGCAGCACAGACTCAATCGCGCGCATAATCGCATCATCATCTGGCTCGATACCATAATCCACGCGACCAAAGTCAATCGGAAGCGCAAAGCGCAGCTTGCCTTTATTCTTTTTCTTATCCGCAGACATCAGCCGCCGAATTTCTGTTGCATCTAAACCTTTGGCGGTCACAGGTAAGTCGGCACGCTTGAACACCGCCGCCACCTTCTTGGGAAAGTTTTTGTCACAATAACCAAGGTCAGCCGCCAAGTTGGCCTCTGCCACCGTCCCAATCGCGATACATTCCCCGTGCAATAAGTCAAAGCCCGACGCCGCTTCAATGCCATGCCCAATGGTGTGGCCTAGGTTGAGCTTGGCCCGTTCGGCACGCTCGTATGGATCCTTGGCAACAATATCCATCTTGACCTTCAACGCGCGTTTGATCAGTCCCGGTTTGTCCGGTACCAAGGAAATCAATCCGGGGTCAGCAATAATCGCGTGCTTGATGACTTCTGCCAGACCTGACACATACTCGCGCTTTTCAAGCGTCGTCAACGTGCGGGGATCAATCACCACCATTGCTGGCGGGTGAAACGCACCAACAAGGTTCTTACCTTGCGGTAAGTCGACGCCGGTCTTTGCACCAACACTGGCATCCACCATGGACAGCAAGGTCGTTGGCATATTCACCCAGCGAATACCGCGCATGTAGGTTGCGGCTGCGAACCCAGTCATGTCGCCAATTACACCGCCGCCAAGGGCAAGCACGGTGCTATTGCGGTCTAAGCCTTTTTCTAAAAATTGCGCATACAGATCACTCACCGTGGCGAGCGTTTTATAGCTTTCGCCAGCAGGCACAGTGACCAATGGGACACCAAGGTGTTCAGCCAGAGCTTCACCCCAAAGCGGTCCGACGATGTCGTCTGACACGATCAGATTCACTGATGGAATCTTGGCTTCTTTTGACAACATCGGTAGATATTGCCGCGCGCCATCACCAATGATGACGGGGTAGGTACCTCCGTGTTGGCTGACAACATCGCCTTTCCAGGGTGTGAATGGCAGCACTTTCTTCACGACCTGATCAATACTCAGATCATCCGTCGGGATTTGATTTTCAAAGCTGTCGTAAATCGCTTTACGGTCTTCCAGTAGTTTGCGAATTCGGGCTTCGCGTTCACCAGCAAACAGCGGGCGCGTCTTGTCATTCGGCGTGCGCTTGATGACAGTTTCAGGCAACGCTTGCAGACAAATCACTAAGGTGTGTTGCTCCACATGCTTGCGCGTGTCAGCGTTGACCAATGCGCCACCGCCCGGTGCAATCACCAAGTTGTCTTGCTGCGTCAGTTCAAAGATCGCGTCTTGCTCAAGCGCGCGAAACGTC
>JAHDIM010000431.1 GCA_020630805.1 Anaerolineales bacterium | reverse complement strand
ATTGGAGGGTTAACTTAAAACGCCCAACGTATTAGTACACGTTGGGCGCTTTTTTGTTTGATCTAGCGGTGATTACGAATAGGTGAGATTAGAAAGACCGTAATTCGGTAAGATTTTTGTGCCGAGTGGTCGTGTTTGCAGCCGATTCACTAAGGTGCGGGCAACAATTTCGCCAAGTTGGCGCGAGTTAAGCGGTTGCGTCAGGAACCCGTTTACAGACGAGCGACGCGCCCGGCGCACAACGTCTTCATCGCCAACATTGGTTAGCATCAAGACTGGCAAGCGCAGGTATTTGGGGTTGTTACGGATGTGCTGGACAAACTCAAACCCATCCATTAATTGCATATGAGCTTCAGTAATGATGAGGTCAATTCGATTGTCTTGTAGGCAGTATAGGCCTTCTAAGCCACTTTCTGCCAAAAAGACTTTGTGTCCCTCACGACTCAACACGTACTGCATAACTCGTAAATTTACACGAGATTCATCTACCAATAATATTGTTGCCATCTTGTACCTACTAAACTAATCTCTACCGTATACTTTTACCGTTACTACTTCTACACTCTTAGTGTAACAAGGCCACCACAACCCAGAAATAACTATTATTACCTAATTCAAACCTTAAATATACTTTACAGCTAAATTACCAATAATTTCGAATCAAACCCTAAATGTTATGTCAATTAATGCTATTACGCGTGATGTAACCTAGTTTGCCAGTTATTTCTGACAATCATTCTGACAATATTAAAGTGGCTTTTTTGTTGGCTTTCCAATGCGACGAGGATAACGGTCTGGGGTAACCGTCTGTTTATTAACGCGGACAACATAGCGTGGGTCTGGCACTCCGGCCAAGGAGATTGTGCAAATATCTTGCACGGCGCCGCCAAGCAGCGTGATAGCAGTCTGAGCTTCTTCGACTTCGCGCATGGCAGAGTTGCCCTTCATGGCTAACATCTGCCCGCCCACTTTCACTAACGGCAAAAGATATTCAGACAGCACCGGCAAATGGGCACAGGCGCGGGCAACTGCAACGTCATACGCCTCACGATGTGCTGGCAATTGCCCAGCGGCTTCAGCCCGCTCATTGAGGATCACAACCTGCTCAAGCTTTAATGTCTGCACCATATGCGCTAGAAACTTACATTTCTTCCCGACAGATTCCACCAACGTTAGCTGCAAGTGCGGCTGCATAATTTTCAGCACTAGCCCAGGGAACCCCGCCCCCGTGCCAACATCAACTACGCGTTTTGTTGTTGCAGGTAGGTAGGGCAACACGGTCAGCGAGTCTTGAAAATGTTTGATCTCCGCTTCTTGCGGATCACGGATCGCAGTTAAATTATGGATCTTATTCCAAGCCAGCAATTCGGTTTTATAAATATCAAGTTGGGTTTGTTGGGCAGGCGTTACAGACATACGCAGAGTCTACTTGATTGTGAAGGCTTGTACAGTGCTAAACGGCATCGAATAGCGCCTGTACAGCCTGTGGAGACTGCCAAACACCAGCGCCAATTTGCGCAGCCTTTGCCCCAGCCGCACCCGCTTCTGAAAGATGGCCTTCCTGTGAAACGCCTGCAACAAGCAATGATAAGTCTGTTTGCGCCTGTAACAGTTGTACCGCCGCCAAATTATGCACAATATGAGTCGGGCTATAAATGCGACCGCTTGGTAATACTGCGGCGTCTGGCTCTGTTGCCACATAACGCGGTGGGGCACAGCAGGTCAGGCCAATGGCACCACTTCTAGCAGCGACCTGTGCCAGTTGTGAAAATTCCGCATGCGGCAATCGCACAATTACCGGCAATTCACCATCCACGGCAGCCTCGATAATCGCTGCTGCATCGGCCGAGTTACTATCGTGTCGAAAGCCCAACTCAACACCGATTACATTGCGATGCTCTGCCAATAGCTCCACCGCGCGCCAAGCCTGATCAGGTTGATCTAACGCTAAGTGCGGTATCACTGGGCAGGCTAGCCGCTGCCATTTCCCCCCAAACCGCTTGAGCGCATTGCGCACGCCAGGGTTTGGCAAGCCGGTATGTAACACAACGCCCGCACTCGTATTGACTGCCCCGTTTGCGCGCGCAGGCTGGCGCGGGTTCCACGTCAACGGATTCGTTACGAACGCGCCTAGCCTTGAAAAATCAAATTGCTTGGCGTATTCATCGGCAAACCCCCAAGTCCCCGCCATTGTTAACAGCGGCGTGGTTAGTACTAAGCCTGTTTTATGCTGGGCCGCCAGTTCTATCATTTTTTAGTCGCATCCTTTTTGGCTGCTTTTTCGCTTAGATACCAATGCCACAACAGCATACTCGCCATTGAACGATGCGGCCGCCAAGCTTCGGCCATCTGCTTGAATTGGGGCGCTTTAGGCCGTACTGCTAAGCCAAACACATCCTTTACCGCAGCGTGCAATGCAATGTCTCCAGCCGGTAAAATATCAGGCCTCTTTAGCACCATCAGCAGGTAAACCTCTGCTGTCCACATGCCAATGCCTGTGAGCTTGGTCAGTTCAGCCGCGACGGTGTCATCAGCGGCGGTTTCAAGCGCGTCAAAGTCTAGCGTGCCGTCTAAGGTTGCGGCGGCTAAAATACGCCCATATCGCGTTTTTTGCCGACTAAACCCGACCGTTTTAAGTTCAGCATCATCAAGTGTAAGGAACGCGTCTGGCGTTACCGTGCCTAGCCTGACAGTGAGCTTATCGTATGCCGCTTGGGCAGAGGCTAAAGACACTTGCTGCTCAAGAATAATCTTAAGGACGGTTGCAAATCCCGGCGCACGGGACCAGTCTGGCGGGGCACCATAGATGTTGTAGATCCGAGCAAACTCAGGAATTTGAATCAGAAACGAAATAGACGGGTGCATAACTTCTCCACAGCAGTTGATAACACTGGCTTAATGAGACCCATATCATACTTGATTGAGGTGCCCTAAGAATCAAAAACGCCCAATCTGACCGCTGCCAGATTGGGCGTTTTTTTGAGTTACAGTCTAAAGTGGCCTAAGCGCCAACGCGGCCAAATTCATCGGGCACGCCTTGCGTCCCAACGGTGTCGATCACATCGTACATAT
>JAHDIM010000430.1 GCA_020630805.1 Anaerolineales bacterium | reverse complement strand
TAACGCTGTGCGAAGATTATTAGCCATTAGCCATTAGCCATTAGCCATTAGCCATGACGACCTATATTTCAAATGCGTTCTCCATTAACATGCTTTCTACTGGAGAACAACAGACGTTACGTTTTCTGCCTTTAACATTGCCGACTGCAACGGCAATCGCCACCAATGGCGTTCAATCGATCATTGGCCATGCCGACACGGCAACCGTAATTAGCAATCAGTTAGGTATAGATTTACCAGAAAATCGCGTGTCTATTACCTTAGACTTTTCGCAAGACCAACTGCTTGTGGCTCAATATATTGGCCCCCGTTTACCCATCGGCGCAACCCAACTGCCAGACGGTGCAACGCTGAATTGGTGGCTGGTTGAACGCGTAGAAAGTGAAGCGTAACGCGCTCCGCGCTAGAGTAGAGAGTCCCATCAAGAACCAATAACCATGCCCCGTGTATTCATATCAACCTTTGGCATCACACCGCAAGTGGTCACGCTTGCTTTTGATGAATTACTGCAAGAAAAAGTACAGTTCGATGAACTTTGCGTCATCCATACCGATGCCAGTGCAGCGCATTGGCCGTCTGGCGTGCGCAATATTGTGCATGCGGCCATGCAACAGTTGGATGGTGAATTCACCGTGCTGCAGACGTTGGAGACCAACGAATTTGAACAGACCGCTCGCGTGCGTTATCAGCCGCCGTGGGCACCTGAGCCATTTGAATTTAATTACCGCAAAGTGTGTATCAATAAAATTGAGCGTGGCAAACGCGTTGCTTGTCCGGATGCCAACACCAAAGCCGATGCGAAAGCGGCGTTTAATGTCATTTTTCGCACCGTGCGCGCCTACAAGGCGCAACGCTGTGAAATTCACATGTGCATTGCAGGGGGGCGCAAGAGTATGTCCGCCTTTGGCATGGGGGCGGCACAGTTACTGTTTGACCAGCAAGACGGTCTCTACCATCTGATGTCAACGGCTAACTTTGAACGCACGCGAGCGATGCATGAAGAAAAACGCTTTGACTTAGCGGAGCTAATCAAGATCCCAGTCATTTTTCTGGGCTCTATTGCCCCGCAACTTACGCGCTTACTGAGTGGTGGCGATCCCTTCGATGCAGTTGCCACGCAAGAAAGTTATTTGCTATTTGCAGACCCCAATCTGAAAGATGCGTTTGTGAGTGGTCTCACAGAGATCCAACAACAGGTGCTGCGGCTCATTACGTTGGGGCTAAGCAATGACGAAATTGCAAAGCTCATTGGCTGTGGACAGTCAACAGTGGCCAACAATTTACCACTTATTTTCGAAGCGTATTGTGCCCATATTGATAAGTTGCCAGAAGAGGTTGGCTCTACAACGTCGCATAACAAACGCACATATCTGATTAGCGAATTTGCAGCATACTTTCGCCAAAAAGGCGGAACATAATTTAATAGCTAATTGGTTATTAGTCGGCAGCTTCGAATGCGGTCGACCCGAAACGTCCGCTCGGCTTGGGCTTGTACACACCAACCAACAACATAGTGTAAGTCCCGATACGTTTCTAAATAAGCTGGCCGCAATTCACGGTAGACGGGGCGTTCATCTGTCAAAGCTTGGTAACGGAGTTTGACGGTGGCCTCACTTGCAATGGCATGCGTTAGTGTTTCTAAAATTGCTGAGCTCGGTGGTGTTTGCGGTGGAAAAAAGGCATCTTTGCCGCGCACGCGTTCTTCAATGCCAGCGACAATGCTGTGGGCTAAAAAGTCTAAGGTGGCGCGGCGCAATGGTGTGAATTGTGCCCCAATTGTTTCAACGCTGGCAAATGTGAGCGCTGTATATTGTTGCGTGTTCAACTGCCGTAAGACTAGTAGCGCTATGTAACTTTCTTCTGCTGAGGTTTGCGGTTTTGCTGGTGATGGGGCGGTTGGCGGTACATAGACGCCTTGTTTGCGCAGCCAGCGGGCGACGGTCTCAACGTTGTTTGGTTTGATGACGGCGTGTTGGGGCGAGAGATTTTGTTGGATAGTGCGTCGGCGATAGGTCGCTTCACGAAATAATTGCATTGCACTTGCATCTTGCCCAGTCATTAGCCATGTTGGTTGAAATTGGAACCTCCCCTGATGCGCAGCACTCTGGGTAATAAATGCGCGAATTGCGGGGTCAAGTGGGTCTGAATTTGCAGTCTCTAGCCACCAGATAATTGTTTGCACAGAGTAACCGGCTAACAATGCTTTGCCAATAGATGCAGATGTAATGGTGAGCGTGCTCGGTACCCATTCGCCAAATTGAAAAAGGTGATATTGAGTAAGCTGATCGAGTTGCAAAGGAATGCGAAGCTCAATACCGTTATTCTCATCTAATGTGATAGAGATGCGTTGAGTATCACTACAAGTCTGTGTCTGTATCGACTGAATGGCAGTTAGGATGGTAGATGGTTGAATTGAAGAAATATTGAGTGAACTCAGTACCTCTTCTAGCTGATTGCAATTTGTAGCGTTCTCTTTAAGGTATTTAAGTTGTTGCGCCTGACTTTGGGCTGCCCAACTAAAAAAGCGCGGAGTAACCTGCAATGTCGGCTGAATTTGAATAAGTTCACTAACGACTGCAATGCTCAAGGCGCTAGTCAGTTCCGGTAGGGACCCTAAGGAGCGCTTTGTAGATGGCGTGCCTAAAAATGCAGTTGAGAGTTTTCTGATTAATGTCGTTGAAAGCGGAAGCAAAGGCTTAGCTGCCGCATGCACATTAACAGCCGCAATGAGACGGGTTAATTGAAAGAGAAACGGATCTTGAAAGCGAATCATAGCGGTGTAGAGCTAAGTAAATTCTAAGGCCTATCTGGCCTCAAATCTGACGGAAATCGCGTCTGACCCTCGTAAACAGTGAAAAACAGCGTAAATACGCGCATGACTGTGAAACGGTCGAAAAATGGTCGTAAAAACAGGTGTTTGTAAGGTCCTAAAATTGGAGAATCAGAAAAAAATGAGTACTATTCCTTCCACCTTCGCAACTAAAGTCTGCGGGCGTGAAAAACGTTGTAAAATTGAGAAAAGCGGTGAAAAACGACGATTTTTGACCCTAAAAAAACTGCTGTCAGAGTGGGTGCCAAAGCTTACGAGGGATTTAGAC
>JAHDIM010000429.1 GCA_020630805.1 Anaerolineales bacterium | reverse complement strand
AAATTCCAAACATCCTTCATCCGCGGCTTCAACATGCCCGACAACCCAGGCAGGCTGCCCACGCTGGGCGATTTCTGCAAGCAGTTGCGTCTTTGCTTCTGCAGCGACGCTAATCAGCAAACCACCAGATGTTTGTGGATCAAAGACTAAGCGTTCTTGCCAGTAGTCTAAGTCTTTGGTGAAAGACACCTTGTTTTCAAACGCAATGTGATTACGTCCTGTGCCACCCGGTGCGATGCCTTGTTCGGCGTAATCCAGAACACTTGGTAACCACGGCAAGCTATCAAAATCGAAAACGAATTTAGCCTTCGCTAAGGTCGCCATTTCTGAGGCGTGTCCAGCGAGGCCGAAGCCAGTAATATCAGTTGCACCGTGGCAGGCGTCGCCGACTGCACGCGCAGCGGCAGCGGCATCTTTGTTGAGGGTTAGCATACTGTCGACACAAGCAGCAACGGCGCTTTCGCTAGCTTTGTCTTGCTTCAGTGCAGTCGTGATGATGCCCGTGCCTAACGCTTTCGTCAGCACCAAGACATCGCCGGGTTGCGCCCCACCCTTCTTCAAAATCTGATCTGGATGCACTTGGCCAGTTACTGCTAAGCCATACTTTGGCTCTTGGTCAGCCACGGTGTGACCGCCCGCTAGAACAGCACCAGCTTCTTTGACTTTATCGGCACCACCGCGCAACACTTCAGATAAATGCGCTGGATCAAGGTCATTCGGCCACGCCGCAAGATTGATCGCAAACAGTACGTCACCGCCCATCGCGTAGACGTCTGACATCGCATTGGCCGCAGCAATCGCCCCAAAATGATATGGATCATCCACCACTGGTGGGAAGAAATCAGTTGTAGAAATCAACGCGCGCTCATCATCCATCTTATAAACGGCAGCGTCGTCCGGTTCACCCAAGCCGACCAGCAACTCAGGATGGTCTGCTGGTGCAAACATTTGACCTAACGGCGCAATCACTTGTCCCAAAACTTTGGGATCTAGCTTGGCCGCTCAACCAGCACATGCCGCATAAGAGGTGAGTTTGATACGTTTTCCAGTTGAAGTTTGTGCGTCTTTTGAACTCGTCATATGTCCCTGAGTGTACCACTTTGCCACTGCTATAATCGGTAATATGGCTAACCCAATGGCAAATTTGGAAGCCCTAATCGAGGGTTTCTTTGAAGACAAATTGATTGGCTTATTTAGTGAGCAAGCCTTAGCACGGATCGTCACTATGGCGGTTGCGCGGCGCTTTCAAGCTGAACTGGGCCAGCACGATTCGGATTTCACGAATGGATTGAAATTTCAAATCCAACTCAATCCCATTGATGCCGCCGTATTGCGCCCACAGTGGGATTTATTCGCAGCTCAACTTAGTATTGAATTACTGAGCCGCGCTGCAGAATTGGGAGAACAATTGCGCCAGCGCCCACAATTGATCCTATTTCCAGACCCCTCTACGGCGCGGCGTAATGTTCAAGTCGTCAAACTTGGACATATCGACTTTGAGCCAACTCGCACGCTGACCCGCCAAACCAAAGCCGCCGAAGGCGTTGAGCCGGTCCCAGAACGCCAAGACTTTCTGATTATTGAAGGGACTCGGCACATTCCCCTTACAAAGCAAACCATCACCCTTGGTCGTCAACATGACAACCAGGTCGTCTTAGATGACGGACGTGTCTCACGCTATCATGCCCAAATCCAGCATCGCTATCGGCACTGGATCTTGCGCGATTTAGGCTCCACGGCTGGCACTATTGTCAACGGACAACAAATTAGAGAGTACGTCCTACAGCCAGGGGATGTTGTTCAAATTGGCGATACACAACTGATCTACGTCAAGCAAGCCGTGACTACGCAAATTCCCAGTGCTGAACGCCAAACGAAGGGCCAACGGACGCGTCAAATTCGCACCACTGCCCGCCCTGAATAGACAATGTCACCTGGCCTCACGCTGTTTGTTTTACGCATTGTCCTTGCGCTCTTACTATATGGGTTTCTCTGTGCCATTGTATGGGTCCTCTGGCGCGATATTCAAGTTGCGATTCACAGTACTCAAAATAAGCAGCAAAGCGTTCCCATTTTGGTCAATCCGGAGTCTGGAGAAATTTATGAATTGCAGCCTGTTATGGCATTAGGGCGCAATCCAGACAATGCAGTTGTGCTAGACAGCGACACGGTCTCTTACGAACACGCGCTCATTACCACCCGTGACTCGCATTGGTGGATTGAAGACTTAGGCTCCAGCAACGGCACTTTGGTCAACAGTGTCTATATCACTACACCTCTCATTCTTTCAGAGGGGGACATTATTGAAATCGGCAGCGTTCGTTTGCGCTTCACCACAAAAGTGATTGGCAACTTTCCAATCTCATAAAGCACTACCGCAATCCACCGCACAAAACCGCACAGATTCGCACACTTTTCGAAAAATAGCCCCTTTTTGCAGCCAATATTGAGCTAACCGCAGATTCCGCCTCCTATACTAATTTCTAACAGTTTCATAAGCGTTTTGGGTGAAACATCTTATAGAAACTGCAAGAGCCAAACAATTAGTAACGGTGTGAGGACAATGCTACCCCAACAACACAATGCTCCGAACTGGAATGTTTTACATACACAATTACGCCATTGGGCCAAGCGCTGGTGGATAAAATGCAACTTCCGCGATGATGCCCATACAGCAGAATTGATCGAGGAATGCGCCCAAGACGCCATCTGCCGAATCTTCCAAAACCCACCTCCTGTCGGCGCAAACCCTAACAAATGGCACCATGCGATCCTACGCAATACTTGTCGGAGCGTCATGCGCGACAAGTATCGATATGAAAAGCATCTGGACGGGCGCCTGTTTACAACTGCCCCAGAAGACTATATCGATGATCTAATAGAACAAATTGTCGATAATTCAGGAAGTCCCGAAGACCAGTTTGTCTCACATGATATGGCTACTGAACAATGTCAACGCATCCGTACGGCAGTCGCAATGCTAAGCCCACGAGATCAAAAACTGATTGTCGATTTTTTCTATGAGGGGAAGTCGATCCGGAAGATGGCGGGGGAACGCCGCATTTCGGCTGAACTTATGAGCGGACGAAAGTTCAAGACATTGAAGCGCTTGGA
>JAHDIM010000428.1 GCA_020630805.1 Anaerolineales bacterium | reverse complement strand
GATAGTCACACGCTACAAAAGCAAGACGCCCAGCCAATCTGGCTGGGCGTTTTTTATTTAACATTGCCACAATGTGTTTAAAACTCAATTGACAGCCACTGCAGCCATGGCGCAAGCATGTTGAATAACAACGCCGTCACCAACCCAACAACCAACCCCATCGCACCAAAAATTAGCGGCATGCCGACTAATGCGCCGAATGCCAACACCGTGCCGTAGTTCAGCCCAATTGTAAACAGATCAACGAAGACGCCGCCGACGGAATACAAAATGCCCATCCCGAAGCCAAAGACGGTGAACATGACAGTCTGAAATTTTGTAAAAGCAATGAGATTGAGTTTGCGCGTAGTCATGGCGGAGAGGGCGGGATTCGAACCCGCGGTACGCGTGAAGCGCACAACGCTTTTCGAGAGCGCCCCGTTCAACCACTCCGGCACCTCTCCAGTGCCCTAATTATACTGAGCTTGATTCTTAATACGGATAGGGAAGAACACGGATTTCCAGAAAAAATTATCTGTGTTCCTCCGCATACTTCGGCGTTGCTCAGCAGAACTCCGTGTTAAGAAATCTAGATCTTTATTGCTCGGCTAGTAGCGCGATTAGTTCTGCGCCGTATTTTTTGCGACGATAGGGGCCAAGGTCTTGAATGGTTTCAAGGTCTGCTTCCGTAGCAGGGTTATTGCGGGCCAAGTTCCAGAGTACGTCTTTGGAGACAATCACGTCTGATTCGACACCGCGGTCGATGGCGCGCTGTTTACGCCAAGATTGTAGGGCATCGTAGCGGTTGCGGATGGATTCGTCCGGCATTGGCGTTGTCAGCGGATACTGCTTTGGTGCAGTTATGCCGCGTTTGATGGCTTTCATCAGCTTGCGTCCGTGCCGATTGATTTGCCGTTCGCTCATGCCTTTGATGTAGCTTAGCTGTTCAAAGTTGCGCGGCTGGTCTGTTGCAATGGCCAGTAACGTTTTGTCACCAATAATTTTGAATGTCGGGCGATCTAACCGGTTGGCGACTTTTTCGCGGTAATCAAACAGTTCTTTGAGCACTGCCGCTTGGCGTCCGTTGAGATAGCGCGATCCAGACACACGCCAGAAGCGCAGACTTTCATCTTCAGGAGGCTTTTCGGCCGCCCGCTGACAGACATTGATGAGCCGCTGCACTTCTTCGGTAAATTCTTCCCACAGCCCAGCGTCATTCAGTTTTGCAGTCAGCCGATTCTTGAGCTCAATTAGATAGTGCGTATCAAATTGGGCATAGCGCAGTTGGCCTTGCGGCAGCGGACGAATGCCCCAATCGGCACGTTGGTATTTCTTTTCGAGGTGAATATCAAATTCGTCTGCAAGTAGATTGCCCAGCCCAACGCGTTTGATGCCCAGCGCACGGGCGGCTAGCATGGTGTCAAAAATGTTAGTCATTTCCCAGCCATAGTCGCGTTGCAAACACAGCAGGTCATACTCTACAGCATGAAACACTTTTTGGACGCTGGGGTCGGCTAAGAGCTTGCCCAACGGCGCTAGGTCTAAGGTCTCAAATGGATCAATGAGATAGTCAGCGCCAGGAATGGACACTTGCAACAGACAGACACGTTCCTGATAGGCATACATCGAATTGGATTCAGTGTCGATGGCGATGCAAGGGTGGTCTTCTAGTTGGCGGAAGAGGAGGTTGAGCTTTTGAGGGGTGTCAACCAATATGGCGTTGGGGATCTCCGGCGAACTCATGTCGCCGGATTATAGCAGGAAGGGAGAGCAGAGAGTAACGTGCTGCGCAATAGAGTGAAGCGTAGAGAGTTTACAGCTAGCCTTTGGCCTGGTGCCGATGAGACCTTGCTTCTGGCTCTCTACTCTTTCCTATCTCTTACTATTTACACAAACGGCACTTCATGCACGTGGGCGCTGAAGTAACCATATGGAGAGTCAATCATCACCTCTGTACCGATGGCGGTCATCTCGGCAGGTACGAAACCTAGGCCAATGTTGGCTTTCAACTTTGGTGAGTAGGTTGAGCTAGTGACTTTGCCAACAACACCTTTGCTGTTGCTACGGATGGGCCAAAATTCTTCGTTCCATGGAATTGGATCGCAATTGAATTTCAGGCCGACGAGCTTTTGCGTAATGCCTTTGGCGCGGATTTTTTGCAGGGCAAACTTACCAACGTAGTCTTGCTCTTGTTTCAGATCGACAAATTTATCGAGGCCAATTTCAAATGGATTATTCGTAATGTCCATGTCATTGCCGTAGGACAGCAAGCCACTTTCAATGCGTTCGATTGAGTTTGGTGCAGCTGGCTTGATGCCAAATTCTTCACCCGCGTCCATCACCATGTTCCACAGTTTGTCGCCGTATTGACCGTCACGTAGATAAATTTCAAAGCCACCTTGTTTACTCCAGCCAGAGCGGGCAATGACCAGCGGCATGCCTTCGTGTTCAACTTCTTTGAACCAGAAGAACTTGATCTTGCGCACCCAGTCACCAAAAATTTTGGCCGCAACGTCGTCTGACTTAGGACCTTGAATCGCCAATGGCGACACGTCTGGCTCCGTGATTTGGACATCAAAGCCTTTGCCAATGGCTATCCCTTGCGCCCAGAGCAAAATGTCAGAGTCGGCTAGTGAAATCCAGAAGTGGTTTTCCCCCAAACGCAACAACACCGGATCATTGATCATGCCGCCGTCCTGATTGACCATGGGGATGTACTTGCATTGCCCAATTTTGTGCTTGCTAAGGTTGCGTGGAGTCAGGTATTTGACGAGTTCATATGCATCTGGCCCCATGACTTCAACTTGACGCTCAGCGCCAACATCCCAGCAAGTAACCCCGTTGACAATTTCCCAATAATCTTTTTCAGGCGTGTCAAACCATGTCGGTAAAAACATGTGGTTATAAATAGTGACACCTTTGAGGCCGCTTTTTACAGCTGAGTTGTAAAAAGGAGACTTTCGTGTGCGCGCAACTGGGGCAATAACGGGCAATGAGACTGACATATCTAACTTCCTAAAACAGTAAAAATTACAATGACCTGTGGTCAGTAATTATCCGCGTTTTAGTTTGGTTTGACAACGGTTAGAGGGGGATCAAAAAAGCGAGATCTGATCTAACTCAAATCTCGCTTTTACTTTTTT
>JAHDIM010000427.1 GCA_020630805.1 Anaerolineales bacterium | reverse complement strand
AGCAACGCGATTGCCCCGTACAACACCGCAATCAATTACAACGCCGTGCCGTGGGTCATCTTCACTGACCCTGAAATTGCGCGTGTTGGGCTGACAGAAGCCGACGCCAGACAGAAATACGCGCAAATTCGCGTAGTGACCTTCCCCTGGAAAGACATTGATCGCGCCGTGACCGACGACGCTCAGGCGGGGCTGATCAAACTAATTGTGACGGGAAAGAAAGACACGCTCATCGGCGCACATCTGATTGGACGCAATGCGGGCGAGTTACTCGGGGAATTGACGCACATTATCCGTAAGAATGGCACGCTGAATGACATCATGTACACCATCCACGCCTACCCGACTTATGGCAGCGGGTTGCAATTGGCAGCGTTCAATGGGTATTTGGAGTCGCCAACGTTTGCGGGACAAAGGCGGTTGTTACAGCGACTTCGGCGGTGGATTGGGTGAAGGGAAAATCAGTCCTAAGCCTGAGAAACACGCTGTGAGGATTGAATACTAACCTCAGTTCTGGATAAGCGTAATTTCCCTGATGGAACGAATTTCTATTACTTGAGAGCGATAGAGTAGGCTGAGCTTGTCGTCCGCGGGTAAGGCTCGACCGCTAGCCGAGTTGCGAGTGTAATCACGCCCGGCTTCGACAGGCTCAGCCTACGCAAACGACGCAGACTCAAATAAGTTCCTTATAGCTCTCAACCAGCCCCGCCAGTAGGTCACTCAGAATGACACGATCTTAGTTTTTGGATCTACCTAAAATCTCTTAGCTTGATGCACACCTAACATGACCCATCATGTCACTACGCCTCCGCCTCTCCCTCCTGCGCTGTCAGCACTGTCTGCGCACGCAGCCGCCCGACTAACGTTCGAATAATGCCACTATTGACTTCTGGCCGATCCAACATCACGTCATGGAGTGTGTCTTGGGCAATGACCAACAGCGTGGTTGGCTCAAGCGTGATGACATCCGCTGAGCGCGGCTTGGCATCAAAGACGGCAAATTCACCGACCGTGTCACCTTCGCCTAACTCTAGAATAGGTTTCCCGTGCTTACGCACTTGCACCTTGCCACTCGAAATAATGAACATCTCTTGCGCAGCATCACCATCGTGGATCAGGGTCTGGTTTGCCGGGAGTTCCAGCACATCCACAATTTGCGCGACAGCAGCTAGTGGCCCGTTCGGGACGCTGCTAAACAGCTCGGTTTCTTTCAAAATTGCGATTTTTTCAATCGTCAGCATGGGGTGGTCTCCGGTTGGGTGTGTCGCCCAGTGTAGCGTTTCCATTGTCAACGACTGGTCTGCGGCCACGACTGTCGCGACCAACTGTTCCTGTTTGATCGTCTCTTGCTGCGCCAGTTCATAGACGGCGATGGCTTGCACCACATCTGACAACTGACCGGTTTCATTTTTGATAATGAGTTGCAATGCGTCTGTCAGCGTGTATGTTGGCACCAAGCCTTGCTTCCTGAGCGCCACGGCTTTCTTTTCCAACGTCAGTTCACGGTCTAACAAGACTTGCAGCGTTGCTTTGCGCGCCTGTGGCAAAGATAGAAAGATACCTTCTAGCGCCTGCGCGGTAATTTCAGCGTCTTGCATGCTGAGCAACCGACTCAGACGCCGCAGTTGCTTGCCCCCCGTTTCGAGCGACACTAAGCGCAATAAACTCGCAATGGACTGCCTCAGTTCAGCAGCCAACGCCGATTGCAGCCGTGCGAATACTTCGTTGAGCTCCGTCAGCGCAGTATGCAAACCAAGCAAGGCGCAAATCTGAGCACAGTCTGTGTCAACGGCCTCGCTAACGTAAGTGCGCTCGGCATCCGTCTGTGGCAAATAGTCCGCCCGATACAGCGCATTGCGCACGGCGTCACGCATGCGTAATGATGGATGTTGTAAATGACGCAGCAACAGATCTGATGCAATGCCTATCCCTGTGCCGTTATCAAATGCCCCTGTCAGTTGGACAAAGCGCGCATTGGCCTGCGTTGGATTTGTCAGGGCTTGCAAAATGACTGGGCGTAACCTGTTGCCATACACGGCTAACGCATCTGCCGCCGCTGAGCGCGTGTTGGTATTCGCCAACTGTTGAATAACCAGCGGAATAAGGGCCTCGTGCGGAGCGTTTGGAACCGCTAGTAGCGCAGCCCGGCGCACCGCTTCAGACTCATCGAGCAACAAACTTGCGACTAGGTGGTCAAATTCGTGGGGGCCAATTTTGGCAAGCGTCTGGGCCAACAATAGTTTGTCTGCTTGCAGATCGCTTTTGGAAAGATCAAGAAGTTCAAAGGCGCCGCTGAGTTGCGTCGCTGCACGCCCGTGCTTCAAGACACCTACCAGCGCCCCACCACGCACAGTGCGGTTTGTGTGGTGCAACGCCGCTTTGAGCGTCGCCATTCCTGCTGCGGACTGACTGCTTGCCAATGTTGTAATTGCCGCTGCGCGCACCGCAGGTAGTGTTGCATCTGTTGTTAGCGCAAGAACTTTGGTATGGTCGGCGTAGGCCGACAACCTTTCAAGCCGCGCCAGCGCATCGATCTGCGCTTCAGGGTCAGGCAGATCCAGCCGCGCCAGCACCTGTTGTGAATAGTCAGCATGAGCCGCTTTCTCTAACAAACCGAGTGCCATTTGCGCGGTGTGCAGATTGTCACTTTGGGTCAGCTGCATAATGACCGCCTGCGATTGGGGATCATCAAATGTGAAGTCCGCGTCACTAATGCCACGCTGCTGTAGTTTGGACAGCAGCGCTTTGGCATACAGCCCACGCGTTCGATAGCTAAACGCCGTCCAGAGCGCACACACAATCAGCGTAATCAGAATCAAAACTGGAACCGTGTACAGTTCAAGCCAGCGTAACGCATACAATCCCACGCCCACTGTGCCATACACCATAGGTAAGATCAGCGACTCAGACATATTGACAATGCTTGGCCGCACCCGCTCCGGCAACGCCTGATACATCGTTTGCCCTGAGGGTTCGCTCGCCCCAACCGACAAAATAAAATCGATTACGCGGGCGGTGGTCACAACACCTAGCACCACGATCTCAGAGACTTGGCCAAACAGACTCATCACGGCCACTAGCACAATTGGGGCGGCCACAAACACGGGGTTACTCACCAGACCAAA
>JAHDIM010000426.1 GCA_020630805.1 Anaerolineales bacterium | reverse complement strand
GTGTCATGGAGAGCACGAACGAGTTACTCTTTAGTAGCCCAAACGATTGCGTGCGAACCATCTGAGCTATGTGTGTTCTAGCGCTGTGTCCCTAGCAGCACGTTTGTAGGATGGCAAAGTTGAGCACACCATTGCGTGCAGGGCCCAAGGCAAGGCGAAGCCGCTGGGATCTGAGAATGGCACTTCAAGAACCTATGACTTTCAGGCTTATTCGTTCGTGCTCGTGATGACACGACCCTTATTTTTGGTGAAATTCCAACGTTTTAGCCGGTTCGACTTCTTAGCTTGATGCCTATCCGCCTTGGCAAGCCAAGGCGCTACGCGATGTTTTGGGCTAGAAAATCAAATAGAATCAAAAAAGGCACTTCGAGCGAAGTGCCTTTTTTGTCTCAACAAGCCCGGTCAGTCTACCCCTTACCGATCCGTGCTGTTACCAGTCCGCGTTGGCCGGTGAAACTACCAAGCGCGGTCCCAATTACAGATCCATAGCGTGCATTGTTGTCTACCACAGCATACCCTGGCGTGCTAGACGCGACGAGTTTGTCGCCATAGCGCACATTACCAATGACTTTGATCTGCTCAACGCCACTGAAAATGACATCTCCACTTTCATCAATCACACCGACCACGCTAGTGGTGCCACGGTAGCGGCACATTTCAAAGTCGCGGGCTGCAGCGGCTGACAAACACATTACATTGCCAACGGCGTGTTGCACTTGGTATGTTTGCCCCAAGTAACTTCGGTCAGTAGTGCCAGTCGCGTTCGTGCCATGTTCAAACTGAACCGCTGGTGCGCCTTGGTGTGCTGTTGGTTGGACACCAGTTACTGGGATAATTCGATCTCGCAAAATCCCATCCACGCCGTGTTGTGCATCTTGTGACGTGACTTGGCCGACTGGCGCAACGCGATTGCCACCATATTGATGGGTCGTGACCCCAGGTTCAACAATGGTTGACGAAGACCCTTGATCATATGCAATTGTTCCACCAGAATTGACGGTTGCCGTCGTGTTGCCTGGTGCGCTCACTAACGTTGTGGTTGACAAGTTGGCGGTGACCAAAATCATTTGGCCGCTTGCTAAACTGACTTGCCCGCGCTCAATGCGACCGTCGCCATGTGATATTTCATAGGTGTAGATACCAATACCAAATTGACGGGAGACCGGTAAATTATTGACAGTGCCACGCGCCACCAAACGGTTGTACTGGGAATACAATTTATAGGTGTAGGTGTGGTCTGTGTTGACGAACGTGATGGTCCCGCGCTGTGGTGCTGCTGCCGAAATTGTTGATACTGGTATTGATGCGACCAACAGAGCGAAACAAATAACTACTGAAAACTTCTTGATAAACATAATGGTTGAAAAGCGTTTGTGTAATGAACTCATTACTAACCTTTCGGGTAACTATTATTAAGTTTATGTTTTGGTAGAAGCTGGTTAATATAGAAAACATTGGGATTAGTACCCCAACAATTAGGAATTAATTGTTGAAAGTTAGGATAATGTTTGTTTAGAGGGTTGTGTTGCTGCCTAAGTAGTGCAGAATTGCGCTAAAAGTTACCAAGGAGATACAAAATTGATTGCGGAAAACGAGACGGAGGAAAAATTAGACTTCAAAAGATTGTTGCCAATCTTTGTGATTGTGTTTGTAGACCTAATGGGACTAACCATAATCATACCTGTCTTACCTTACTACGCCATTTCTTATGATGCCGGCCCCGCATTGATTGGGCTGCTTGGTGCGTCGTATCCGACCATGCAATTTTTTGCTGGCCCCATCCTTGGGGCCTTGTCAGATCGGTTTGGGCGGAAGCCCGTGTTAGCACTGGCGCAGGTTGGGACCTTCTGCAGCTTGTTAGTACTCGGATTTGCCAATGCACTCTGGATGGTATTCTTAGCGCGTATTGTAGATGGCATTACTGGGGCAAACCTCCCAACTGTTCAGGCGGCCATCAGTGACGTGACAACGCCCAAGACGCGCAGTCAAGGACTGGGATTAGTCGGGGCAGCCTTTGGGTTAGGCTTCATTTTAGGGCCGGCCATCAGTGGTATTACGCTCGGCTTGACTAACAACAATTATTCGGCCCCCGCATTTGTGGCGGCTGGCTTTGCCTTCCTCTCTGTCCTGCTCACGACCTTCATGTTTAAGGAAACCTTGCCACCAGAGAAGCGGGGCAAAAGTAGTGCCCAAGCGCGCAAATTTTCAGTTGGACTGTTGCTCGACGGCGTGCGCCAACCCGTCACGGGCATCCTGTTAGTTATTTTGTTTGTTGTTCAATTAGTCTTTGGCGCATTTCAATTAATGTTTGCGCCCTTTACGTTAACAACATTAGGCCTAAACGCAGTCGGCAATACTATAGTCTTTCTATTTTTCGGGGTTTTAGCGGTCATCGTACAGGGTGTGCTGATAAGAAAACTGACGAATCGTTTTGGAGAGCGCAAACTTGTCGTTGGCGGGCTGGCGATTATGGCAATTGGCTTGCTCATTATGGGCGCCACGCCAAAGCAGACTGTGCCGTGGTATTCCAAGGATGCCCTCACTGAAGAGATCCTTCAAAGCGCGAACGGCGCGCAAGACATTGAACAACTGCGCTTGCTCCCCGAAGAAACCGATGTTGGGTATCTTGGTCTAGCCGTACTGTTGCTGGCGACCATTCCAGTGTCGTTCGGCAGTGGGGTGCTGTCTCCAAGTGTCAATAGCTTGCTGACTCAAAACACAGACCCAGAAAAGGTTGGAGCCATACTGGGGCTCAGTGCATCGGCGTTGAGCTTAGGGAACATTTTTGGACCTTTATGGGGCGGAGCGGCCTTTGACTTCATTCGTGCCAACGCACCATTTCTCATCGGTGGCGTGATCTTGCTGATACTGTTTCCCATTGCACTGCGGCGTGTGCAGGACCCGCCGCAGTGGAGTGATGAGAGGTAGACATTTTCTATGAAGGATCTGTCGGAGCGCTTGGAATGTGCTCTCTTCAGATCCCTCGTACGTTATGCAGTCCTAAACGTTGGGGCTTTGCGAATGTGCTGCTAACGGCATAGAACATCATCTAGCGTAGAGGAGCCTCCCAGGCTCCGGAGAATTGGAACCTTCAACTGGTGCTGCTGGGTCGGTACTCGTGATAACACATCGTAGTA
>JAHDIM010000425.1 GCA_020630805.1 Anaerolineales bacterium | reverse complement strand
TCAATCAGCATATGTGATTTGTCTAGTTGCGAGGTTACGAGGTTTAGACGTTACGGAGTGCAGTGTTGCGCTATCGAACGTAACATCGCAACACTGTGACTTCGTAACATTCTCACTACTGCCCCTCTACCACAAAACTCTCTACAATCTGCGGGAAGTCTGTTTCATACGCATCTTTAACTTCAGACGGCACATTCAAGGCTAAGTTGTAGGATTTCCCCTCAACTTGCCACAGATAAGACTCAATATAACGATTGTTCTGCGCGCCTTGCAGGTCAATTAGATTCATTTCATAGACCAACTTCGCCACAGGGTCACCACCAATTTCTACAATTTCAGCTTGAATGTCGGTGTTTGGAGGAATAATCCCTTCAAGCTGTGAACGCGTGGTTTCTAGCAACGTTTCCAGTGCTACGTCTGCATTTGTACTAAGCACAGTGACATTCAAACTCGGTGGAATTGCCGAGACGTTGTTTTCCGTTGTCGTATCCACCGCGAAGAATTTCACACCTGAGATTGCCAACCCGCGCAACATATCGCCACTCAAAATACTGCCCACATTGATCGTCGGATCAAATTCTTGCAAGACGGCATTTACATTGCTGCCATCCATTGAGAGGTTAATCCACTGGGCAGGCGCACTCAGACTAAAGGTTTCACCAGCATCCGCAAGCGTTACCCAATCTGTCGTCGCGTCGCTTTCCGTTTCGGCTTGTGCTTGCGGTTCTGAAAGTTCCAAACTCGCCAAGATATTAGCGATGGTATCTGCTGCCTGTATGCCAGATGCAGGTTGTTCGACATAAACACTGACAAGTTGCGCTTGCCCTTCGAACGTGATCAATTCGGCGGTTTTGCCGCTACCAAACATCAACTTGCTTTGCAGCGCGTCATATCCATTGAATGTGATGGATTCAGGATCATTGCGGGTGTCATCGTCTGTCAGCATGCTTGCCAATAGCGCAAAGTGCAACGCGTCTGCGCTGGGATCGGACAATTCATAGAGAATCTGAATTTGGTCGATGCCACCGCTCGTAATGAGTACCCGTGGCGCGGACTCACTGTCATAGACATTTTCATTGGGGCTGGCCGCAATGAAGTCTGCATCGGCTTCTGTAAACCAGGTATCTGGGAGCATCACACTGACACTTTGATTGGTGTTGGTGACTGTCTTGAGCGCAACTTCGGGAATGGGCGTTGGTGTAGACGTTGGCTCCGGAATTGGTGTTGGTGTATTCGTTGGTTCTTGTGTTGGTGCAGCAACTGTTGGCTCTGGTACGGCAGTTGCGGGGACCACAGTAGGTACAACAGGCGCAGGCGTAGGGTCTGCTGCTGGTGCAGAACAAGCCGCTAAGACAAAAAGGCACAGCATTGGGAGCAAGCGTAAGGTTCTCATTGCGGCACACTCTAACACCAAAACGCGTCGTAATCTTGCGCCGAACCTGACGCAATCCATATCCAAATCGGCTTGCGCAGATATTCAAACCACGATAAAACAGCCCTATGACACAAAACAAAACTAAGAAGCTGTTTGAGGTCGGTGGCTACTCTGTCTTATGGTCGCCGACGTTTTTCCCGACTTTTGTTCTTTTATGGATGACGCTCAATTTGGTGATGATGCTTTTCTCAGACGCGACCTATGGCCAGATTACGGTCTTTGGCTTGGGCGCAGTGCTGATTCACTATTTTGCTGAGCTGCTTCACAATGTTGGACATGCCATTGCTGCGCGTTCAACTGGCTATCCAATGTCGGGAATTCGGCTTTGGTATGCGTTCATCGGGTCGTTATATCCGAAAGATGAGCCGGAACTTTCGTCGCGGATTCATGTGACACGCGCGTTAGGGGGACCAATCTTGAGCTTGATCTTGGCGCTAGCGATGTGGGGGGTGTTGCAGGTGATTCCGTATGCCAACGAAATTTGGCAGTGGTGGCTGCGTTTCTTCTTTTGGGATAACTTGTTGATTCTTGGGCTTGGTGCGTTTCTACCGTTGGGCTTCACAGACGGCAGTACGATTTTGCGCGAGTGGCGAAATTGGAAGAATTAGCCGCGGACGAGGGAGACGAGGCGGATAAAACCGCTGAATTGACGATGTAAGTCTGCTAGCCCTGAACGTCGCATGTGTCATCACGAGCACGTTTGCGCAACCTGAAATCTATAGCTTCAATGCGTGCGAGGGATCTGATCGTTGCCTCTCAAGGACATTGGTTGTGATCAGCCCATAGTCCAGATCCCTCGCACGCGATGATGTCTTCGCGACGTAACTTATTCGAACGTGCTCGTGATGACACGTCCGTTGTTTTTGATTGCAATTCTAAGCTTGAAGTTACCTAAAGGTTCAGGCCAACAACTCCCGAATAGCCGCTTCAACCACATCCATTTCTTCTACAGTGTTGTAGTAGTGAATAGAAGACCGTACCAACGCTGGTAGTTGACGTGGCCCAGAATCCAACAACGTTGAACCTTCGCCAATCACGCTGACGTTGATGTTTTGCGCCCGCAGCGCCATCTTGATGTCCGTTGCGCTCATTTTGCTACTGGACCACGTCACAATGCCACCTTTGACCGCACCGATGTCATGCACGGTGACACTCGGAATCGTTGCCAAGCGTTCTCGCCAATCAGCAGCCAATGCTTGCAAGCGTTCCCATGTTTGCGCGACGTCTTGTTCGAGCGCATATTCAATCGCAGCCCCTAGACCAAGGTAGCCCGCAAAATTCGATTCCCAGTTTTCAAAACGTTTGGCGGTGGGGTCTAACGTGTACGCGTTTGGTGTGGTCCAGAGTGCGCTGTGAAGGTCAATTACCGCTGGCGTCATGGCATCCAAATGAGATTGACGAACGTATAAAAAGCCAGTGCCACGCGGCCCGCGCAGCCATTTGCGACCAGTCGTAGACAGCGCATCGCAGCCAATCGCGTCAACATCAATCGGCAGTTGGCCAACGGATTGACAGGCATCTAGCAAATAAAATGCAGGGTGATCTGCCAGTACCTTGCCAACTGCTTCTGCTGGATTTACCGTGCCACCATTGGTCGGCACGTGCGTGATTGCAACCAGCTTGACGCGGTCATCTAACATCGCCGCTAAGGCAGCGACATCCACTTGTCCGTTTGCATCGTTTGGAATGACATCGATCTCAAC
>JAHDIM010000424.1 GCA_020630805.1 Anaerolineales bacterium | reverse complement strand
CCGCTGACGGTGACGGCACCGCCAAACACCATGGTGAGTGCGGAGCATCCAGCGCCTTGTGATTCATATGGCTATGTTGCTGAAATGATTGTGCATTTAGTTAGTCGGGCATTATCTGACGTCTTGCCAGAGCGTTGTCCGGCGTGCAGTTATCAAATGGCAGCGTTTCAGTTCTATCGCAATGATCCGCGTCACGGGGAGCAGTTTACCTATGGCGAACCGCTCGATGGCGGTGGTGGTGCTTTCCATACAGACGACGGTGCCACTGGCATTATGTTCCTTGGAAATGGTGATGCGCCTAATGTGCCTGTCGAAGTTGCTGAGACCCGCTATCCCGTCTATGTGCGACAATATGCCATCAACGTTGGTAGCGCTGGCATTGGCAAATATCGTGGTGGCTTTGGCATCATTCGCGACTATGAAATGGCTGGCGACAATATCCTGATCCAGACCAGTAATGAAAACACGTTGTACCCGCCGTGGGGGCTCCACGGTGGCACTGCCGCTGGCGCAAGCAAGTTTGTCTACTGGCACGGCACCGACCGTGAAATGGAAACGACAGATCGTGACACCAACTTCGGCCCCTTCCACACAGGGGATCGACTGCGGTTTATGACCACAGGTGGCGGCGGTTGGGGGAATCCGAAAGAACGTGATGCGCAAATGATCGAAGCGGATTTACGGAATGGACTGCTAACGTTGCAGGACGCAAAAACACACTATGGATACGAACGGGAAAATAATTAATTGCTAAACGGTTAACTGTGAATGATTAATGGCCTGTGCCTCCATTAGCCATTAATCGTTATCAGTTTAGCCGTTAATTATTAACATGTTTACTTACCTTCTCCGCCGCCTAACCTTCGCATTATTTGTAATCCTCGGCGTGATGATCATCACGTTCTTTGTCTCGCGAATTTTGCCTGCCGACCCAGTGCGTTTGTTTGTCGGCGTGCGGGCCTCTGAAGAAGTTGTTGAGGCGAAACGTATTGAATTTGGTCTAGATAAGCCCGTTCCAGTGCAGTTTCTCAACTATGCTGGCTCTGTGCTGCAGGGCGACTTTGGCATTTCATTCCGCACCAAACGCCCAATTACAGACGATATTTTGGTGTTTCTACCCGCGACGCTTGAACTGGTTATTTTGTCGATGGTGCTGGCCGTTGTAATTGGCATTCCCGTGGGTGTTATCGGCGCGGCCACACGCGGTAGTTGGATCGATCAGGTCAGTCGCGTGATTACCATTGCTGGGGTTTCGATTCCGTCGTTCTGGCTCGCGCTAATTTTGCAACTCCTGTTCTTTGGTGCACTTGGCTGGCTCCCCTTAGGTGGACGCCTGAGTCGCGATATTCTGATTACGAGCCCAATGGAGACCATTACCGGCTTTTACAGTATTGATGGCCTCCTCACAGGCAACTGGGTTGCGTGGCGCGATGCACTTTGGCACCTAGTCTTGCCAACTTTCGTTTTGGCAACCTATCCGATTAGTTTGACCGCCCGCATGACCCGCTCGGCGATGCTCGAAGTGATGTCTGAAACGTATATCTCGGCTGCGAAAGCGGCAGGCTTGTCGCAACGCGAAATCTTGTTCAAGCTGGCGCTGAAAAATGCCATCGTGCCCACGCTAACTGTTCTCGGATTGGTGTTTGCTTTTTCGATTACAGGTGCGATCTTGGTCGAGATTGTCTTCTCATGGCCTGGGCTTGGCACGTATGTCACCGACTCAATCTTGTCTGCCGATTTCCCCGTTGTAATGGCCGTGACACTGATTGTGACCATCATTTATGTGGTCATCAATCTTGTGGTGGACTTTTTGCAAGCTGCGCTTGATCCGCGTGTGCGTTTGGGGTCGCAGTAGTCAGCTATGAAACCTGCAAGCACGTTCAATCGATTGTTTGGCTTTGCGTTCGGCAAGCCAGAACCTGGCTCCGCTAATTGGTATTTCCGGCGTGACAAGCTGGCTTTAGTCTGTTTTTACATTCTGCTGGCGGTTGTCATCATCGCGATCTTTGCGCCGTTTTTGACACCTTATCCTGAGCAAGGCTTGGGGGATCCGAACCTACCTGAAAAATTCCAAGCGCCAAGTTGGGCGCACCCATTCGGAACCGATGACCTTGGCCGTGACTTGCTCGCGCGGGTGATGTACGGAGCGCGTTCTTCGCTGATTGCTGCCTTTTCCATTGTGACCGTTGCCATCGTTATTGGTACGACACTCGGCGCAATTGCCGGTTACTTTGGCGGCTGGATTGACGAAGTGATCATGCGCATCACCGATATTTTCTTGGCCTTTCCACCGCTGCTGTTGGCAATCACCATTGCAACGGTGCTGGAGCCAAGCTTGTTCAATTCGGTGATGGCCGTCGCGGTGACGTGGTGGCCGTGGTACACACGCATTGTGCGGGCTCAGTCGCTTTCGATCCGTGAACGTAATTATGTCAAAGCAGCCCGGAGCATGGGCGTCAGCGATGGCGCGATTATCCGGCGACATATTCTGCCAAATGTACTTAGCCCTGTGCTAGTGCAAGGTACATTGGACTTAGGCTCAGCGCTCCTAACGATGGCTGGCCTAAGCTTCCTCGGCCTTGGTATTCAACCGCCAACCGCCGACTGGGGCGTGATGGTCAGCGATGGCCGTCAATACGTCCAAAGTGGTCGCTGGTGGATCGGGCTGTTCCCTGGTCTCGCGATTTTCATCACGACGCTGTCTTTCAATTTGTTGGGTGACGGTGTGCAAACGGCGACTGATCCACGCATTCGGTCCGTATAGATAGTTTATTTATTAGCCGCGGACGAGCGCTGATGAACACGGATGTTAAAAATATCCGCGCTTGTCTGTGCTCGTCCGCGGCAAGAATTCTGATGACCTTACTCGACGTCAAAAATCTCCACGTTTCTTTCAATACACCGCACGGCGATTCGCATACCCTGCGCGGGATTGATTTCTCTGTCACCCAAGGCACAATTTTTGGCATTGTTGGTGAGTCGGGCTGTGGGAAATCACTAACCAGTAAAGCGATTCTGGGCTTAGTGCCACATCCGGGTAGGGTAACGGATGGTCAGATTACATTCGATGGCCGCGACCTACTCCAAAGCAGTGAGCGTGAGCTACGCGCCTTGCGCGGTAGTGAGATTGGGATGATCTTCCAAGA
>JAHDIM010000423.1 GCA_020630805.1 Anaerolineales bacterium | reverse complement strand
ACCACACAGTGACAGGTAATCGTAGTGACATGGCTAGCCATGTCACTACGATTACGATTCTAGGCTCGCACTCAACTATCACTCCTCACCTTGATGGTGTAATATAATATGGCAATTATGTTCTAATTTTTAGCGCATCTATGACCAAAAGAAAGCAAGGTACAACGCCGAAGAAAGGTAAAACAAGCACCAAGAGTGCAGCACCCAAGAAGGGTGCAACTTCGGCTAAAAAAGGTAGTTCAACGAAACGAAAACCGCGACAGACCAAGACCCAGGCGCCAAAAACGCGCCAAATGCGGGCTGAGGCGACTGAGTCGCAGGAAGACCATTGGGTCGAACGCCCAATAGCTGTTTTTCTGCAGTTGATTATTGGCGTCGTACGCCGTTTGGACGATATTGTCGGCTGGGTGATGATCGCATTCGGCCTTGTTTCGATTCTGTCCCTTCTCGGTCTTAGCGATGGCTACTGGACCCAAAGTCTGTCTGACTTCCTGCAAGCATGGCTGGGTTGGGGGTCGTATTTAGTCCCGCTCACAATTGTGGCCATTGGCGTCATGATTGTGATCCACAACATGCGCCCATATCAGGTCATTCCGTGGCGACGGGTGATTGCAGCTGAAATTGCTGTCGTTCTGGGCCTCGCACTCTTGCACTTGGTGCTTGTGCAGCGGATCAATCCAGATCTTTCCTTATTTGAAGCAACCAATCATATTGATGCAATCAAACTTGCGTCAGATGGCGGCGGCGGCGGTTTGCTGGGCTGGGCCGTAGCATGGATCTTTGCGCGTTTCCTCCGTGGCACGGCTGTAGTCGCGCTGGGACTCACCTTTGCACTGACACTGCTGTTTGTGTGGCGCATTCGGTGGACGGCACCGTTGGATCTGCTAATTTGGGCACAAGCCAAGTTGGCGGGTAACTTAGATGCGTCGCCAGTTCGGCGCTTTGAAGATCCAGAAGTAGATCTGGCCCCTGCTGAACCCATTCAAAAGCGGCTTGAAGAGCTTGTGCCGGCGACGCCGAAAATCAAAGCCAAACTGCCAGCTACGAAGCCCAAAGCTAAGGCAAAGCCCAAGAAAACAGCAGACGACGAAAAGAACTACAAACCGCGCAAACGCCCAACCGCATTGCCGGATTTGCAATTGTTGAATGCTGGAGAAGATATCAAGCCGTCTAAGAAAGATATTGAGCGTGATATTGACATCATTCATACGACGCTTGAGGATTTCAACATTCCGGCCAAGGTGGTGGATAGTCAAACGGGCCCGTCTGTCACGCAATATTTGATTGAGCCAGGTTTCTTTGAAAAGCCTGGTGGCGCAGATGGTGAAGTCCGTAAGTCAAAGGTGCGCATTTCGCAAATATCCAACCTGTCAAATGACTTCGCGCTGGCACTCTCTGCTAAGCGCGTCCGGATTGAAGCCCCCGTGCGCGGTACGCCGTATGTTGGGCTTGAAGTGCCAAATCGTAAGAAATTTATGGTCGGTTTACGCAGCCTGATCTTGCATCCAAAGTTTGACAAGCTGAAGTCGTCACTGGCCTTTGGTCTTGGGCGGGACGTGGCTGGGAATGCCGTTGTTGCCGACCTCGCTAAGATGCCGCACCTGATGATTGCTGGGACGACTGGTTCTGGTAAGTCAGTCTGTGTGACCTCGATTATTACCTGTCTCGCGTTCAATAACACGCCGGATCAGTTGCGCTTTGTGATGTTGGATCCGAAGAAGGTTGAATTGATGCGTTTCAACGGGTTGCCACACTTGTTTGGCAAAGTCGAAGTTGAAATGGAACGTATGATTGGCACACTCCGCTGGGGCGTGCGTGAGATGGAGCGCCGCTACCGTTTGTTTGAGCAGATTGGTGTGCGGAATCTCAAAGGCTACAATGCCGAAGCGAAGAAGCAAAAAGGTCTTGAACCACTGCCATACATTGTCTTCATTATTGATGAGTTGGCAGACCTGATGATGCTCGCGGCAGACGAAGTCGAAAAGATGCTCTCCCGTTTGGCCCAAATGGCGCGGGCAACTGGAATGCACTTGGTTGTTGCAACGCAACGACCAAGTACAGACGTCGTGACGGGGTTGCTAAAAGCCAACTTCCCAGCACGGATTGCCTTCTCTGTGGCGTCATCCACCGACTCGCGCGTTATCTTGGACACGCTTGGCGCTGAATCTCTTCTTGGGAAAGGCGATATGCTTTATCTGTCACCGAGCGCTTCAGCACCGTTGCGCTCACAAGGCGTGTTTGTCTCAGACAAAGAAATCGATGGCATGATTAAGTTCTGGGAAAACAACTGGGAGCAAAGCGAAGAAGAAGCTGCGCGACCAAGCAGTGCACCTAACGCAGCTCGGCCTTCCCATGGCGCACCGCCCGCGCAGGGTGCAGCCCCATGGGACGACATGCTGGCCCGTCAACAAATCACTAGCGATAAAGACCCGCAAATTGTGCAGGCTATCGAGATTGTCAAAAAGAACGGCAGCGCGTCTGCCAGTTTGCTCCAACGAAAAATGCGCATTGGCTACCCGCGCGCAGCCCGTCTGATGGATGAGCTCAAAGAAATGGGTGTCATCGGTAGCGAACGCGCCGGTGGACAAACTCGCGACGTCTTCGTCAAAGGCGACGACGACCCAATTGGAGATCAGGTACGGCGTTACAATGCCGAAGCTGAGCAAGCAGAAACGCCAGAATCATCAGAAGAGTCAGCTGAGTTGGAATAAGGCACGCACAAACTTCACGCATCACTCGTTACTCATCACAATAATCAATAGTCAACTCTCAACTATCAATAATGACTTCTCCCTCCGTTGTAACCGAAAAACTACAAAATCAAGGCTATATTGCCACTGAAGAAATTGCCACCGTGCTGTACTTGGCAGATGCCTTGGAAAAGCCACTGTTGGCAGAAGGGCCAGCGGGGGTGGGGAAAACCGAACTGGCCAAAGCATGGGCCAGCGCCACAGGTTGTGAGTTGATTCGCTTGCAGTGCTACGAAGGCTTGGATGAAACCAAAGCGCTCTATGAATGGGAATACGCCAAGCAAATGCTCTACACGCAACTCTTGCGCGATAAGTTGCAAGACGTGCTGTCAGATGCCGACACGCTAACTGCCGCTGCTGACCGGCTTGCAGAAGAAGAGAACGTCTTCTTCTCAGATCGATTTTTGTTGCCACGACCGCTGCT
>JAHDIM010000422.1 GCA_020630805.1 Anaerolineales bacterium | reverse complement strand
AACCGCTATCTGCGCGTCCACTTCTACGATGCGTTCGCTAAGCGTGAACACGCCAAAGCCCGTGCCAGCTACGCCAGCATCAAGATCCCAAAAGACAGCCCACTCATTGACTGGGAGATCCGTGACAAAGCCAAGCTCCGCATTCGCGGCAAGCTAACGCGCATCAATTATGGTGAAACATTGAATCGGATTTTGCTGCGGGCAAAGCAACCTGAACGGATACAAGATGGGGATACCGAGCGTACCCGTGTCAGGGATGCAAGTTATGTGGTGCCAGAAGGGCTGGCGATTGAGGGGTGAGAGTGACCAGCTTTACAGCTGGCTTAACAATGTAGCTATGCCAACGCTTACTATCAAAAATATTTCAGATGAGTTATATGAGCAGTTGCATAAATGCTCGCTTCACCTGCGCGGCAGGACTGGCAACATCTTTACACTAAGCGCACAATCGCCGCGTTAGGAGGAAGCACTGTTAGTGCGGCGATTGGCCTCACATCCATCTGCGAACAGATTCAAAATAACGTTCATACTGTTTACCAAAAGTCTCAAATAGATACTGTTCTTCCAAGCGAACTTGTACCTGGATCATAGCATCTCCCAAAGCCCACAACATTAGCGACCAAGCCGTAGGTAAAACAAGAAGCAGCCCCAAAAAGCACAAGCGGATCGCAAAAAAGATTGGGTTACGTGAGTACTGAAATATTCCTTTTGTGACCAGTGTTGTTTTCTGAGACGTATCTACACCAATTCGCCAAGCAGAACCCATGTGAATTTGGGCCACAATGACTATAAAGAGTGAGGTTATCAGTATTGCCCAACCTAACCATCCAAAAATGTCGTGTTCTAGCCATCCTAACGGTGTAAGAAATGTTGCCGCGCTTGGAATTGTATTGGCAATCGTTACGATGCCAAAGCCAACAAAAACCAATCGAAACAAGGTTGATGAAAGACCATAAACACCTTCGGTATGATAGGACGTAAGAGCATTGACATTAGTTTGCTTCCACACTCGATATGCACGCCAGAGTACTGCCACAATCAAAAATACAAAAAAATAAGCGAATGGCAACCAATCAGTAAGCATGTCACTTTCTCCTAATGAGCATGATCGTTGCAACTATGAACATGACTTGTCATCAAACAGGTTTCGCCTTCACGTTCAACTTCTATCGTGATATGAGCAACACTGGCAGTCTTGGCACAAGCACTGATTTGTTCTTTCATAGTCAAAATTTCATCGCGCCCAGCATCGGATGGAACAATAATGTGAGTTGTTAAAACATTGCTATCGCCATCGAGCGACCATAAATGCGTGTGATGAACTGACAGAACATTATTGACTGAACAAAACTGTGCTTCAAGTTGGGCTAAATCAACCCCTTCAGGTACTGCTTGCAAGAAGATCGTCACTGTTTGGCGCAGATATTTCACGACATTCCACATGACATAAAGCGTAATGCCAATGGACAGAATTGGATCAATGATTGGCAAGTCCACAGCAAGCATTACCAAACTGCCAACAAGCACCACAGCCCATCCCAAAACATCTTCAAACAAATGCCATGACACGACTTTTGAATTCAGACCGGTCTCCTCACTAACTTGCCACGCTGCCCAACCATTTACGAGGATTCCAACGATGGCAAAGAGAATCATTCCTCTTACGTTTGGGTTTTCAGGTGCGAAAACTCTTGGAATCGCTTCCGACAAGATAATGAGAGAGCCAATAATCAAAATAATTGTGTTGATCAATGCGCCAAGTAATGAGAATCGACGGTAGCCATACGAGAAACGCGCATTTTGTTCTTTTGTTGAGAATCTTTCTAAGTACCATGCAAGCCCTAAAGAGAAACTGTCTCCCAGATCATGAAGTGCGTCAGACATAATAGCCACGCTGTTTGTCCAAAAGCCACCGATAAACTCAAGAATCGTAAAACCAAAATTCAAAAAGAAAGCTAACCTTAAATTGTTGGGTTTGTGGTGATGGTGATGATGGGACATAAATCTCCTAACCGTGTTGAACGTGTTGCAAACCAGATTGAAAAATCTCAGCGACATGATGATCGTCAAGAGAGTAGTAGACGTAACGTCCTTCTTTTCGTGTTCGCACTAATTTCAACTGTCGCAAGTGCCGAAGATGGTGCGATGCGGCTGACTCACTTATTTGGGCAACTTCCGCTAGTGTGTTCACGTTTTGCTCGCCTGAGATCAAAGCGGACAGAATTAGGATGCGACTTGCATCACCTAAAGTTCTGAAAAGTTCGGCCAAATCAGCAGCCATTGTTTCGTCAATTGTCATTGTTCTGAACCTGTATATATGATCATGTGTTCATATAATATACTTAAAATTTACTCAATGCAATAGTTTTACTTAATTGTTGAGCAAATTAGGAAATCGTCTGCCGATTAGTTGCTTAAGCCGCGCGCTTGTTTCCTTTGGCGCGTCGGCTTCAAGCTCGCGTTAGGCGGCGCAAAAAAATAGATGTAGAAGACTTGCTCGTCAGTGCGCGTGCGTTGCGGCAACTGACTGCCAATTATCTAATTGATGAGATATTGTTTACCAATTCGGAGTAAAAACACAGAAGCCGCAGATGCGGCTTCGTACCGGGTTCTCCGATTAGGGTCTACCGGGGGATATAAACAATTTTAGTCAAACTGATCGTAATGACCACCAATCGCGAAGATGTACACGTAGTTATCATCAAAGCAGTAGACAACGCGATCACTTTTGGAAATGCGCCGCGACCAAAAGCCTGACAAATTGTGTTTTAGTGGCTCTGGTTTGCCTAGCCCAACTGCTGGATCATCACGCAGCAGTTCTTTGAGAATGTTGCAAAGCGTGTTGTGTAAGCGCTTGTCCTTGGTGCGCAGCTTTTCGTATTCACTCCACGTTTTGCCTTCAAAGACTAAAGATCTCATCCATTTCCTCTACGGAAGGTGTGTATCCTTGGCGGTCTTGATGCGTCTTGAGTGACTCTGCAATTTGTTGCATGAGCGACTGATTTTGCAAGATATAAAGTGTTTCTTGCTCGCGGTCATAGTCTTCTGCACTCATCACCACAAAATCTTCGCCATTGCGGCGCGATACGCGTAAAGGCATCCGGTCGTGGATGACGCTTTCAACATACTTCTTTAGATTGGCGCGGAACTGATTAACGCTTGTGTGTAACATAC
>JAHDIM010000421.1 GCA_020630805.1 Anaerolineales bacterium | reverse complement strand
CTCACATTCACCACTTCCCCAATCACAGTCAATGCTGGGGGCTTCACATCAACTGTCTTGCTCACAATATCGGACAAGGTGCCTTTGATGACGCGCTGGGCTGGCGTTGTCCCGCTTTCGATGACAGCAACGGGAGTATCCGCGCTGCGGCCAATGTCTAACACGCGCTGCACAATTTGGTCTAACTTGCGCACGCCCATCAAGACGACGATGGTGCCAAGCTTGGGTAAGTGTTGCCACTCTGCGCCATCGAGTGAATGTCCAGACAGCACAACACAGGAGCTAGCTAAGCCACGGTGGGTGATGGGAATTCCTGCATAGGCTGGTACCGCAGTGATCGATGAAATGCCGGGCACAATTTCAAACGGAATGTCTGCCTCGATGAGGGCGAAGGCTTCGTCGCCGCCTAATCCGAAGACAAATGGATCTCCACCTTTGAGGCGCACAACGGTTTTGCCTGTCCGGCCTTGCTCAACCAAAATGCGATTGATCTCACTTTGCGGGTAGCGTTTCTTCTCCGGCCCTTTACCCGCGTTGATGATGAGTGCGTCTTGGCTCGCTTCTGCGATGAGCGTAGGTGACACTAAACGGTCGTGCACCAAAACATCGCAAGCTTGGATCAATTCCAAACCGCGCACAGTAATCAATTCCGGATCGCCCGGACCAGCTCCAACAAGAAAGACAGGCATAGTATTGGTTAATTGTCATTGGTTATTGGGGGTATTGTCAAACGGGAGAATCCACGAATAACACAAATATGCACTAATTTTGTGCTGGTATTGAATGCTCTTAGAAAGAAAAAAGGCCGCTGATTTTGAATAATCAACGGCCTTTTGCGTTATGCAGATAAAGCTTAGTGTAATCCCAGCGTTGCGTTTGGATTGTCATGGATCGCAAGCCGATCATGGATCCATTGGCTGAGTTCGTTCATGCCGGTGAGCTTGACCGGGACACCGTTTTTGCGGAAGCGTAGTACGACTTTGTCAATGGCGGCGACAGCGGTAGCATCCCAAATTTGTGAGGCGCTGAGGTCAATGGTGACTGACTTGAGGTCTTCGCCCGTATCGAATGCATCTAGGAAGTCTTCAACGCTTACAAAGTAGATCTGGCCGCTGACGTAGTAAGTGCGCATGCCCACAGTTGGGTCTAGGGTGCTTTCGACTTTGCTCCACTTCGCCACCTTACGAGCAAAGAAGAAGCAAGCCAAGACCACGCCGGTGAAGACACCAATCGCCAAATTGTGGGTGATGATGACCGTCAGCATGGTGGCGACCATAATGATTGACTCTGTTGGCGGTTGCACACGGAAGCTCAGCAAGCTGCTCCAATCAAATGTATTGATGGACACCATGATCATAATCGCGACCAGTGCAGCCATTGGGATCATGCGCACAAAATCGCCAAAGATTAGCAATAGCGCCAAGAGGAAGACACCTGCGCTGAAGGTACTGAGCCGGGTGCGACCACCGCTACCCACATTGATGATGCTCTGCCCGATCATCGCGCAGCCTGCCATTCCGCCGAAGAACCCAGCGATGACGTTGGCAATTCCTTGCCCGCGCATTTCGCGGTTCTTGTTGCTAGAGGTATCGGTGGCATCATCCACAATCTGCGCAGTGAGTAATGATTCAATCAGACCGACCAATGCGAGTGCAATTGAGAACGGAAAAATGATTTGCAGCGTTTCCAAATTGAAAGGAATGACTGGCACCGCAAAGATTGGCAGCGTAGTGGGAAGTTCACCCATATCGCCAACGGTGCGGAGACCGTTCATCAAGGTGCCTTCTTCGCCAAAGAAGAACCAGCCGAGTGTGATCACAATGAGTGCTACCAACGGTGATGGAATGGCAGTGGTGATCCGTGGCAGCAGGTAAATAATGGCCAGCGCGACCAACACCAACGGTACAAACAACAATTGGTTTGCCCCAAATGCAGCCGTGAACTCAGGAAACTGTGCCGTGAAAATGAGGTAGGCCAGTGCATTCACAAACCCGATCATCACAGCCTTGGGGACGTAGCGCATGTAGCGGCCCAGCTTCAATACGCCAAAGATGTATTGCAAAATACCACACAGAATGGAGGCAGCCAGTAAGTATTGCAATCCAGCTTCAGCGCCATGTTCTTGGATGAGTGGTTTCATCAGCAAGGCCATTGCGCCGGTTGCAGCGGAGATCATTGCTGGGCGGCCGCCGACGAATGAGGTGACAACGGCAATGATGAAGCTTGCATACAGCCCCACTTTAGGATCAACACCAGCGATGATGCTGAACGCAATTGCTTCTGGAATGAGCGCAAGTGCGACGACCAAGCCGGAAAGTAGATCTGGAACAATGTTGCTGAACCATTCAGCTTGAATGCGTTCACGACGCGATAAGGTTGGGGTGGATACTGCCATTGGAAAAGCCTCTCTGAATGCGTGCGCAAAACTCGAACCACGCACAATCTTCTAGTATAGAGAGCCTGTTACAGATAAGAGCGTCGTTACGTGGCATTACTTGGAGACGAATGTAGCAATATTGGGAGATTTGACAGTGCAAACAAGGTCACACTGTAGGCATGTGACTTGGACATGACCTCTGGCACTACGGCATATGACCTCTTGCGGCCTAATATTAGGTCAACAAGAAACAACACCAAGTTCTGGAGGACAACATCATGACGAACGCAAACTTCAACGACAAAATCACCAACATCGCAACATACTTAGCAATCGGCCTGATTGTGATTTCATGGGCCACCCCGCAAGACTATTTCTCAACCGCAAACGCCAATGTCGTTCTGGGTAGCATCTTGCTTGGGCTGAACATTGTGCGCTACATGAATGGTGTCGCAATTAGCCGCAACACCTTCATGATCGGTGCCTTCTTGCTGGCGCTGGGTGTCCTGAGCGGCGCAACACTGATGAACCCAATGATCTTCCCGCTGGGCGGCATGATGATCGCGGCGTATCACATTGCAAAGAACATGGAGCGTAAGCAAGCTAAAGCGGCTGAATAATAAAGATCGCTGCGCGTCAAAAGGCCATCGGTACAACTATCGATGGCCTTTTTGAATCCACCAATGACACGAATTTGCGCGAATATGATGCAGATTATTATTCGCAGCATTCGTGCAATTCGTGGATTCCTCCTAAAATAGCAACATGCTAATCAAAGAAATTCGTGTCACGCCACTACGTCTGCCG
>JAHDIM010000054.1:12221-19794 GCA_020630805.1 Anaerolineales bacterium | reverse complement strand
CACTAACGGTTTCGATCCCTATACAAAGCGCGCGTCCAATTGGGCGCGCGTTTTTGTTTAAGGTAGTGATATCACATGCCCATCAAGCTAAGCGTCTATCAAACTGAATAATTCGTTTCTGCTAGCCAAAACAAAAGCATAAGTGTCATCCCAGACGCGTTAGCATTACCAAAAGTAGCTCAACTGGCTCGGCGGCTGGGATCTCATTAATACCAAGGTGATGAAACAGTGAATTATTGCAAAGAGATCCCGCACACACTGTCAAGCCTTTACTGCCATCTTTTTTCGTTCGTGCGCGGGATGACATATACGCACAGGGGATAGCTAGCAGAATTGCTTAGCTTGATGCCTATCTGACATGACGTGCCATGTGCCTACAGCAAATGCGCCGTAGCATTAATCTAGCTATTGGGTAGCTGTCAGCGTGTCTAAAAGCGACTGCCCCTTAGCTTCCGTAAACGCCCCTGTCGTGCGCCACAGAATGTCTCCATCGCGGTTGACAAGCAATGTATGCATTTCAGAGCGACTAGGGATGTCAGTGGCGGTCATAAAGCCTTGCAGGTCCAAATACAACGTAATCGTGCGCTCGCGCGATGTGGGATCAGGAATGCCGGCGCGCATGCCTTCATTGAGAAACGTGCGGCGCATGGCGGTCATTTCCCATAGCGTCGGAAACTCGTAATAGGCGACGTTGGGGTTGTCAGCTTCAACTTGCTGTGCAAACGGCACCCACGTATTGACAATCCGCTGCTGCTCTTGCAGAAAGGCAATAAAGACAATGTTGATCTCACCACCAAAGTCGGACGGAAACGTCATTTCTTGCCGCATAAGGTTTTGGCCAGAGACAGTTGGGAAATGAACCGTGTCACGCGTGGGCGTAAACCTGCTGAGATTGACGCTAACGCGCAACAGCCACAGTGCCGCCAGCGCAATGAATCCACCAAGAAAAAGCCAGCTTCGAATAGTCATAGATGCTCCTATAAATAGACAATATCGCCATTGCTTGGTTTTGTCAGAGTGCTTGTTCAGGAGAGTATAAAAAGTCTAGTTACCTTACACTCTTAATGAAGCTGCGAATTTACTCGTTTTCGTTGTCGTAATCGCGTTCGTAATCGATCAGAGGCGGATCATTTATCACCCTCTGGTTGTAGTTTGATAAAGAAAATTGACATGTCTGTCGGAAACATCTGAAATTCGTAGTTGAGCACGTCTTCTCGAATACGACTTGTGCTGAGCTTAGTCGAAGTATTACGAACACGATAGCGATTACGATGTGTCGCTCCGTGAAACTGTAGGGTAGCTAGTAAAAAGTTCAACTCTCTGCTGAGTAATTACCCACCAGACTGAATTGCCCTTGTGCAAGTTGGAAGATTCAAACTTCCTGAACTTCATGCGGGCCAGACCGCTAGTCTTTCGTATAATGAAACCGATGCACTAAATCCCTCAACAAAAAAGGAGACTTTATATATGAAACTGATTAAGCCTCGAATGGTTTATATCCTGCTGGCAGCCATGACGATGCTAATGTTAGCGCCAATGGCAACGGCACAAGAGACAGTGACGCTGCAAATTTTGCATGCGAGTGACCTCGAAGGTGGCGTTGCCGCCATTGATGATGCACCAAACTTTGCCGCTGTTGTTGAGGGCTTAGAAAACGATGCTGCAGCCAACGGCTATGAATCTATTTTGCTGTCTGCTGGCGATAACTACTTGCCAGGGCCATTCTTCAATGCTGCTGGTGATCGCTCCATGCGTGACATTTTCTCTGCGGCGGGGGATGTGTACTTTGGCAAAGACGAAGGGAGCTTCACCAACTTGCGTGAGGGCAGCGGTCGTTTAGACATCAACGTGATGAACGTCATTGGGTTTGATGCGTCAGCAATGGGGAACCACGAGTTTGATCCTGGCACCAACGCCATGAGTGACATCATCGGTACCGATGTGCGCGGCGAAACCTTAGATGACGCCCGCTACTTAGGCCCACAGTTCCCATACTTGAGTGCAAACTTAGACTTCAGCACAGACGGCAACTTGGCCGATCTTGCAACCACTGAAATCTTGCCAAACACCGCGTTCCAAAGCTCGCCAGATGACTTGGCAAACGCCGGTGCTGCCCCCAAGATTGCCCCAGCAACGACCATTGAATTGAGCAACGGCGAACAAGTTGGTGTTATTGGGGCCACCACTCAGTTGGTCGCTGCAATTTCTTCACCAGGTGGTGTGTCACTGCTTTCTGGTGGTCAAAATGACATGGCAGCAATGGCAGAAATCATCCAGCCGATTGTGGACCAGATGACAGCAGACGGCATCAATAAAATTATTATTGTCAGCCACTTGCAACAGTTAGCGCTTGAAGAAGAACTTGCGACCTTGCTAGACGGCGTTGACGTTATTGTTGCGGGTGGGTCAGACTCACTGTTGGCAGACGAAACGGATGTCTTGCGCGCTGGCGACGAAGCCGACCGCGAATATCCGGTGGTGACTGCCGATGCTGCTGGTAGCCCAACCCTCATTGTGAGCACGGACGGCCAATATAGCTATGTCGGTCGCTTGGTCGTTCAATTTGACGCGGCTGGGATGGTTGTTTTAGACAGCCTAGACGCTGAAGTGAGTGGTGCTTACGCCACCACAGAAGACGGCGTTGCCGCAGTTTGGGGCGATGATGACGCCTTTGCTGATGGTAGCAAAGCTGCGCAAGTGGCCTTCTTGACTTCAGCTGTAGTGGACATTGTGTCTGCAAAAGACGGCGAAGTCTACGGTCAAACCGCAGTCTTCTTGGAAGGTCGCCGGGCCTTTGTCCGCACTGAAGAAACTAACCTCGGAAACTTGACCGCAGATGCAAACTTGGCTGAAGCGCGCGCCATAGACGAAACTGTTGAAGTCTCCTTCAAGAACGGTGGCGGTATCCGCTCCGCAATCGGGACGATTGATGGCGAGACCGGTGAATACGGTGTGACCGCTGCCAATGAAGACGCTGGTAAAGACGCTGGCGGTATTTCACAGCTGGACTTGGAAGGCACCTTGCGCTTCAACAATAGCTTGACCATGCTGACCTTGACCACCGAAGAATTGCTGGTGATCTTGGAACACGCGGTTGCTGGCACAGCAGAGGGTCGTACCCCAGGTCAGTTCCCGCAAATTGGCGGTTTGGCCTTTAGCTTTGACCCAACTGCAACCCCAATTGAATTGGGTGACAACGGCGATGGTGGCACCTCCGGTGAAGTGGTGACGCCAGGTGAACGTGTCAAATCTGTTGCGCTGATTGATGGCGCTGGTAATGTGATTGAAACGTTGGTTGAAAATGGCGTTGTATTGGTCAGTCGCGACATTCGCGTTGTGACCCTGAACTTCATCGCTGGTGGTGGTGACAACTATCCATTTGATGACTACGGTCGCGATGTGGTTGAAACCGAAATTGGCGAGCAAGAAGCAATGGCCAATTACTTGGCTGCCAATTTCGCTGATGAAGCCTACGCAATGGCTGACACGCCAGCCGCAGAAGACAGCCGTATTCAAAACTTGGCCGTCCGTCAAGACGGTTTAGCAGGCGATGCTTCTGCTGGTGATGACATTGTCACCTCTGACAATACGGGGCCAACTGGTCCTTACGTGGTGCAACCGGGCGATACGCTGGGCAGCATTGCGGTAGAGGTCTACGGCTCGTTCGCACGCTGGCAAGATATCTACAGTGTCAATGAAGACACCATTGAAAATCCAAGCCGGATTTATCCAGGGCAGGTACTGCAACTGCCATAATCGGCTAACACGCTCTGCTTAGTCTACGAGGCTGCTTCTTTTGAAGCAGCCTCGTTTGGTTTAAGGGGGTATTTCTCTAGTCCGAAGCTGTTTGTAAACTCAGTTTCCTGAATTTTTCTTAGGTAATTACAGTGTCGTCCTCGCGGAGGCCGGGACCCATATACGGCGGCTGCACATGGATACCCGCCTTCGCGGGTATGACACTAGGGTTACCCAAGTAATTAGCAAAATCTAGTGTAGACGCACCTAACCTGCAACCATCACTCGCCTTTTCCGTATGACATCATAGTGACCAATGGCACTCCGTCATATGACCTGCCCGCACCTACACTATGCTCAGTAAACAAAACAGGAGCACTTTCAAATGAACACCCCCACTCAACTTTCACAACGGATTGTCGCGATTGATACGCTACGTGGCTTTGCGCTGCTTGGCATCTTGGTGATGAACATCCAAGGCTTTTCCATGCCTAGCGTGGCCTATGACAACCCCTCTATGTATGGTGACCTAACCGGCATCAACTGGATTGTTTGGCTGCTGAGCCATGTCCTCACCGACCTCAAAATGATGAACATCTTCTCGATGTTGTTTGGGGCCGGCATTGTGCTCTTCACAGAGCGCCTCGAACAACGCGATGTCAAACCGCTGCCAATCCACTACCGGCGCACGTTTTGGCTGTTGATCATTGGTCTAGTCCATGCTTACCTGATCTGGCACGGTGACATTCTAGTGACGTATGCACTGTGTGGCTTCATCGTCGTGCTGATGCGCAAGTGGAAACCACGCACGCAACTGATTGTTGGGCTAGTCTTTCTCTCCGTTTCAGCGTTGCTGATGTTAGCGTCTGGCGTGTCACTGAACTTTATGCCGCCGGAAACTGCTGCGGAGCTTATGAGCAGTTGGGTCCAGCCTGCGGCCGCATTGCAAGCTGAAGTCGAGGCCATGCGTAGTGGCTGGCTGTCACAGATGGCCTATCGCGTGCCGTCTTCCATTGAAATGAATACAGGAGCGTTCTTCTTCTGGGGCTTCTGGCGCGCTGGCGGCCTAATGCTAATCGGCATGGCGCTCTACAAATGGGGCGTCTTCTCAGCGCAACGCTCGCGGCAGTTCTATGTGCGCACCATCATCGTCGGCTTACTGGTTGGCCTGCCTTTGATCTTGCTGGGCGTGCGACACAATGTCGGCGTGGATTGGAGCATCGCTGCCAGCCGCTTTGGGATAGGGCATCAGTTCAACTACTGGGGCAGCTTGCTCATGAGCATGGTGTACATCTCTGTCGTAATGCTAGCAGCCCAAGCCAACGCATTCCCGAGACTGAGTAACGCCCTAGCCGCAGTGGGTCGCATGGCGCTGACGAACTATCTGTTCCACAGCATTGTTGCAACGTTCATTTTCTACACGCTGGGCTACTTCGGCAACGTCGAACGCATTGGTCAAATTCTGATTGTGTTCGTCATTTGGGCAGTGCAACTGATTGTGTCGCCGATCTGGCTAGAGCGCTTCAAATTTGGCCCAGTTGAATGGTTGTGGCGCTCACTGACCTACTGGAAACTGCAGCCGATGCGTAAATAGAAAAACAGCCGCGGACGAGAATGACGAGTCGGATAAATAGTCTTTCTCGTCACCCTCGTCCGCAGCTAAAAAATCCCCAGCTAAGACAGCACTGGCCGCACAAGCGCAAAGAAATGTGTGGCAATTTCCTCCGTACTGACTTCATCGGCTTGTCCAAACCACCACAGTAATAATTGTGACAACGCCCCCGCTAACAGCCGCGCTGCGATAGGTCGGGGGGTGCCCACCATAAACGGCGTGTTGTCTTCAGTGAGGCGGCGCTCCATCACCTGCGCCAGAAACGCCTGAAAGCGTCCAACCAATTTGACATCGCCTTTGGGCCCCAGAATGACCTCAATCAACTGCTGATGCTTTTGGATCTCAGCAAACAGCGCGATCCATTTCGCATAGTGTTGATCCGGCGTTTCCATTGGCAGTGTGGTTGAAATCTTCTCAATTTCCAGCATCATCTCTTCCACAAATTCCCAGACCACTTCGTCCTTGTCGCCAAAGTGCACATAGAACGTGCCGCGGGCAAGATCGGCTGTATCGGTAATCTGCTGAATAGTGATGTTGTTGAACCCATGCTCGATGAGCAAAGCAAGCGTGGTGTCTTTGATCAGGTTGCGGGTGCGCAGCTTGCGCTTCTGTTGACGATTCATGATTTTTTTGAAAACTTGATTCAATACGTCATCTAGACCAACGAATGTAGGCTGAGCCTGTCGAAGCCGGGTATTGCATTGATATTGTGATGATCTTTCTCAAGTTCAACTCACCATAATGGTCAGTCGAAAAGATAATGACGCGTGTTCAATCTTGAACAGGATGGTCAAATTGGTGTCCCCAATTTGCTGACAACTGTAAATTCAGTCAATATAATGACAGTGTGTTCAATTTTATGCGAGGTGTCACTATGAATGCAACCCGAACAATCATTATTACTGGCGGAAGCTCCGGATTAGGCCTGAATACAGTGCGCGAGGTCGCGGCTGATCCGCAGAATTTTGTGATCATTGCCAGTCGTAAACCACAAGACGCGGCAGATGTGGTCAATGCGGAAATCGGTCACGACAACGTAATCAGTATGAAACTTGACCTTGGGTCTCTGGCGGATGTAGATCGCTTTGTAATCGAGTTTAGGGCAGCCGCATTGCCACCCTTATATGGCATTGTCTGTAACGCCGGGGTGACCTTGGCTGGCAAAACGCGTTACTCCGCCGAAGGCCATGAGCTGACCTTTGCGGTCAACCATCTGGGGCACTTTCGGTTGATCAATGCGCTGATGTCGGATCTTATGCGACCGGGGCGCATTGTACTTCTGAGCAGCGGGACGCACATTCCTGAGCATAAGCTCGCCCGACTGATGCAAGTGCCAAGTCCAAACTACACCTCAGCCAAGTCGCTGGCGTTGGGTGATAATGCCCCGCAAGACGAACGGCTGACAAATCAATCGCGACGCTATTCAACGTCGAAGCTATGTAATGTCTTATTTGGCTATGAACTCGCCCGCCAACTTGATGATGCTGACGTGGGCGTCTTCATGCTTGATCCGGGGCTAATGCCAGATACTAATCTTGCCAATGAATATCCAGCGGTGCTGGCAAAGGTGATGATGGGTGTAGTGAAATTGTTCGTCAATCTGACGCCGCTTATCCGCTTGTCATCAACGTCGGCGAAGGATGTCAAACGCTTACTGTTTGATCCGAAGTTGGCGGGCAGAACGGGGCTGTATTTTGATGGCTCAGAAGAAACAAAGAGCTCAACGGATTCGTATGATTTGGCAAAAGCACAGGATTTGTGGCAGACCAGTGTGGCGTTGATGTAGGCTAAAGTGGGTGTAGTAGATGGCCTAAGCAAATCTGCTAGCCATAGCGCATGTGTTGACGTCATCCCGATGCGAACGAATTGCAAATAAGTCACCAAAACCATTGTGCATCGGGATCTCTTTAGAAGACAATGCCACTTTCCAGCACATTGTCTTCTAAAGAGACTTGTGCTGAGCCTGCCGAACGTATCCCAACCACGCTATTCTACTTTTACTCTATTGGAATTCGAACCCATTCGACTTCGCTCAGGGCAGGCAGTGGTTGGGATGACATATTAGCAGTGGGTTCGGCTAGCAACGATGTATTCATTCTTAGCTTGATGCCTATCTGCCACTCCGCGGAGTGGCACTACACAGGGCCGCAATCGTCACCTAGCCAACGCCTCTAATTGATACCGTGCCCGCCCGGAAACAGCATTGCGCCAAATACACTCCACAGG
>JAHDIM010000054.1:8902-12121 GCA_020630805.1 Anaerolineales bacterium | reverse complement strand
CTAATTGATACCGTGCCCGCCCGGAAACAGCATTGCGCCAAATACACTCCACAGGTAGATCCCCACAAACGTGCCGACAATCATCAATACTTGAGCGGTGCGGCCTTCTTTCAGCTTTGCATTGCGGCTGAAGAAATGAATCCCGAAGAAAAACAAGGCCAGTGAAATCACTGTGAAGTAAAGCGGGCTAATGCCAAGTGCGCTCGCGCCGCGAACCTCGTCAAAGAAGAAGGTGCTGGTATCCGCGCCAATCAGGATCTTGATGGTAAATGGCAACACGGCCAAGTTCCGGAACGCAGCCGTAAATCCCCAAGCATGTAAAAATGCCGAGGTTGACCGTTGGCTAAATCCCCACGCCAGTAACATGGTCAGGTCAGTAAAGAGCGGCCCAATTAGCGCAATGGCCGCATTGGCTCCCGCACTAACAGAGGCTGGATCATGATCCACATAGGCCCAGTGAAAGCTAATATTTTCAGCACCAGCAACGAGCGCGGCTGAGTAGTGGGCGACCTCATGTAAAAAGATGTGTAGCGCGCCAGCGATGATCGCCATGAAAAACCAGCGAACGTATTTCTGCACCTGTGAAGGGATCGTCTGAGTTGTCGTAAGTGCGTGTTGCATGTGTCGTCTCCTTGCTTTGCCGTGTTTGTCCATAGTACGCACGGTGAAAGAAAAAAGTTGCAACTCAAAATACCGTGGTTTGAATTGGCTTTAGAGGTGTTTTTTCATCTAAAATAGAAACGAAGCGCAGCAATCTGCGTAATACCTTACGATGCCAAATTCACAATCTCCAAAATGGAACCGCTCTACCAAAGTCATTGCGATTGTTACGTCAATGATTCTGGTCGTGCTGACCTTGTGGTATTTCAGCTACCTCATCCAACCACTGATTATTGCGGGGATCATCGCCTACCTGCTTAATCCGATTGTTGACTGGATTGATGATCGCATTCCGCTTACGCGCGGGCCGATTATTGTCATCGCGTATCTCATCATTGTCGGGTTGTTGGTGTGGCTGTTTAGTTACTTGGGCATTACGGTTTACCAGCAAGTGGTGGCCCTGATTGATGTTTTGCCCGTGATTATTGAAGGGGTACCGCAAGTGATCAGTGAGATCACCAGCCGGACCTATAACATCGGCACTTTTACATTCCGCTTCCCAAATAACTTCAACTTTGAACAGCTCACGACTGAACTGAGCAGTTTGCTTCAGCCAATGCTGACGAACACGAGTGCGATTCTGCAAACTACTGCAACGTCAACGGCATCGATTGTGACCTGGACAATTTTTACCCTCGTGATCTCGTTCTATGCGACGAAAGACTTGCCGCAGTTGAGCCGTCGCATTGGTAACTTTGCCGATGGCCCCGGCTACCGCCGCGATGCAGACTTGCTGATGCGCGACTTTGGCCAAATCTGGAGCAAGTATCTGCGCGGACAAGCGACCTTAGCCTTAGTGATGGGGATTGTCGTGTCTGTCTTGATGCTGCTATTTGGCGTGCGCTATTCGCTAGCACTTGGGTTACTGGCAGGTGTTCTGGAATTTGTGCCGTATGTTGGCCCACTCATTAGCGTTGGTGCAATGGTTGGGGTGGCGCTGTTTCAAGGCACCAACATCTTTGGCCTTGATCCGCTCACCTATGCGTTCCTGATTTTGGGTGTGGGTGTGGTCATCCAACAGATTGAAAACAGCGTACTCGTGCCACGGATTGTGGGCGATGCCCTCGACCTGCATCCGATCACCGTTATGGTTGTCGCGTTGATGGGCGCAACGCTCGCTGGTCTGCTAGGTGTGATGCTATCTGCGCCGGTTGCGGCGACTGTAAAACTTGTTGGCAATTACGTCTGGTCGAAACTGCTCGATTTAGAGCCTTTCCCAGATGATGTTGTAGAAGAAGAAAAAGAAACGTTCTTTGCTAGTATGCGCCGCCGCTTTGGTATTTTTGGACGGCGTCGTCGCAACAAGGTCGAAGGCCCTGTTGAAACACCCGTTGCTGTAATCGAAGGCGAAGTCCTAGATTCAGACGTTATAAGTGAAAAAATAAATGAGTGATCCCATTCAAGAAACAATGATCGAAGGTGAAACCTTCACAATTTGGTACACCACCGAAGACGGCGAAACCACGTACTTTATTGGTACGGACCACGTCACCATGCATCTTTCTGAAGAGGAATTTGCAGAGCTGAGCGCAGCGCTGATGGATGTGAATAGCCGTTTGAAAAATCGTAAGTGATGAGTGAAGAGTGATAAGTGAAGTAAGACAAGAGCTTCGTTACAGGCGTTGGTTTACTTCACTTGTCACATATCACTTATCAGCAGCATGTCTTGAATCTACCTCAATTCCAATCGCTTCTTACCAGCCAAGGCCAACGCGCCCTCGCTGCCGCCGCACACCTTTCCCCAACGCCGGCGACGTTTCTTAGCAATCTCAATACGCTTTCAAAAGAATATCCAACCGAGCTGGCCAAAGCCGCACTCGGACAGACTATGCTGCGTGATAAAGCCCAAGCGAAGTTTCGGGATGCCAAAGCCTTGTACTTTGAGCGGGCTGCTTTAGAGCAAGCGACCAACGAAACCATTAGTTGGTGGCGCGCCCAGCACTTTCGTGATCAGACACACGCCATTGACTGTGGTTGCGGGATTGGTGGGGATAGTATGGGGCTGGCAAAACTCATCCCGCAGCTGACCTGCATTGACCGTGATGAAGTGCGCTTGGCAATGGCGCGGGAAAACGTAAAGCGTTATCGCATTCCAAATGGGCAGTCCGATTTTGTACACGGTGACTTCACAACGCTAACTCTTGATCCTGATGCTGCGTTGTGGCTAGACCCCGCTCGGCGTGATGCAAGCGGTAACCGGATTTTTTCTGTAGAGCGTTACATGCCGCCGCTTTCGATTGTCAATCAGCTACCTAACAAGAACATTGGCGTCAAAGTCTCGCCAGCGGTTCAGCTAGATCAACTGGAAGACTATGACTGCCAAGTGGAATTTATTTCTTTCAAGGGCGAGTTGAAAGAGGCTGTTCTGTGGTTTGGTGACTTGCGTCAAGGGTCAGCGAAGTACATCGCGACATTGCTGCCAGAGGGCGCGCAACTGTCTCCGATTGCGGTAGATTTAACGGCCACAGTAGTCAAGGGGTATATATACGAGCCTGATCCGGCCGTAATGAGAGCGGGCGCAGTTACCGCCTTGGGCCAACAGATTGCGGCAACCAAGAT
>JAHDIM010000054.1:0-8802 GCA_020630805.1 Anaerolineales bacterium | reverse complement strand
TGGGTGGTGTTGATGCGCCAAGTGACATAACTGTAAATTTGCTGTCTACATAAGTACAGATCAACAATAATTCGAGGACTGGAAAAATGAGTCGAAAACTAACTGATGACATGATTGCCCGTGCAAAGGCAGATGCGGACTTTTGCGCGGCGTTGAAAGCAGATCCAGAGGCGGTATTTGCGAAAACGACCTTATTCAAGTATCAACAAAACGAAGTGCTTGCTGCAATTGGGGCAACAGGTGACAAGGCCGCTAAGAGCACAGCGAAAGCGTCAAAAACCAGCGCTGGCGATAATTTGACAAAGATCGAAGGGATTGGAAAGAAGACCGCTGAACTGCTGACAAATGCGGGGATTTCAACCTATGCAGCCCTTGCTGAAAGCACCGTCAGTCAGCTCAAAGCGATTTTGAAAGCCGCTGGTGGACGCTACAACATGATGGTGCCAGACACATGGCCAGAGCAAGCCGCTCTCGCCAATGCAGGTGACTGGGCTGCGCTAAAAACGTTGCAAGACGAATTGGACGGCGGAAAGCGGAAGTAGAAAATACGATAGCTTTACGAGACGGGGTCCTCAAGACGACCATCCGGTCGTCAGGACCCCGTCTCGTGTTTAAGACGAAAGTGCTCAACATCATCAAAAACTTTCAAAACCTGATCAACAGCAACTTTTGATTCCTTGCTATTGGCAATCACATTGTAAGACGACCAAGTCCATTGCGAAGGTTGCTCCACAAATCCATGATGCACAGGATTGAGATGCACATAACAAATTGTCGCAATAAGCTGGCGATCATTGACGATGTGCTTCCGCTTATAGCGCCCTTCAAACAATGATCCAGTGCGATGGTTACGCTTGTTGAATGCTTTTGCATAGGTGCCAAAGAGCCGCCCAAAAGCAAGGCTAGCAACGCGTGGAAACTTACTTTCATCCAAACGACGGAGCCTAATTACCGCATGAAAATGATTTGGCATCAGGCAGTAAGCAAATGTTTCTGCAATGCCAGAGATATATTTGCTATAAAGGCGTAGAAAGTAACGATAGTTCTCTTGTTCGCGAAACAAGTTTTCTCGATTGTTGCCACGGTTGTAGATGTGATAGTACTCGTTTTCGTAAACAGGTTGTCTGTAACGCATTACAGGTATAAACGCTGGCGTTAGGGGATCTTCGGGGTAGGAGTTGTTTTCGTACGAAGTTATAACTTAAGGACGAGGCGGGATCCTCGAAGGATCCCGCCTCGTGACTATCGTAACTAGCGTCTAATACCCTGCATAATACGCGGCGTTATCTACAATCTCCAAGAACTCAAGCCCCTCTACATTGTCGTCCAATAAGCGCTCAATGCGGCGGGCGTCAATTGCCAGCACGCCTAGGTCGTTGTCGCGTGCCCAGTAGCTGTCGCGTAGAATTTCAGCATATTCCGCGACCAAGGCAGTCAGTTGGAACGTGGCAGGTGCGTCGCCAAAGGTGCGATGCACATCTTGGCGGCTGAGCGTTTCGCTAATCTCCTCAACGTCACCTGTCTCTGGGTTTTCATAGCGCAAGCGCACGGTCAGCACATCATCGCCTGTTTCGTCTTCGTCAAAGAACTTGACTTCATACAGCGCGGTCACGCTATGCCCCGCACCGATCTCTCCTGCGTCTACACTGTCGTTGCGGAAATCTTCATCGGCAACGTCACGGTTTTCATAGCCAATCAGACGATAGCTGCGCACCGTTTCAGGATCAAACTCGACTTGGACTTTGGCATCCTTCGCGATAGTCAATAGCGTGCCAGTCAGGTCATCAATAAACAGGCGGCGCGCTTCTTCAATGGTATCAACATAGGCATAGGTGCCATCACCTTGATTCGCCAATTGTTCCATGAACACGTCGTTGTAATTGCCCATGCCAAAGCCGAAACTGCTCAGTGAAATTCCGCGCTCGGCATATTCCAAGATTTCTTCAGCCGTGGTTGCGCCTACATTGGCAACGCCATCGGACGCCAAAATCAAGCGATTGATCTGATCACGATCATAGTAGGCATCTGCCATGCGATAGGCGATGCGGAGGCCTTCTTCTGCATTTGTGGCACCTTCAGTTTGCAAGCCATTGATAGCGCGGATGATGTTTGAGCGTTCGCGAACATACGTCGGTTCTAGAACAACGCGGGCCCGTGAGCCATAAACCACAATCCCAACGCGATCAGTGCGGTTGAGTTCTGCCACCAATTCGATCAACGAGTCTTTGACTAACCCTAAGCGTTCGTAGCCAGCCATTGATCCAGACACATCGATGACGAAAATCAGTAGGGCGTCAGGACGTTCACTGTCAGGAACTTCATAGCCTTGGATACCAACACGCACTAACTGATAGCGATCACTTTCGGCATACGGTGACGGCGCGGCATCAAGATGGATGGCAAATGCGCCTTCAGTTGGCACTTCATAGCCTTGGTCAAAGTAGTTGATATATTCTTCAGGACGGACAGAGTCGGTCGGCGGGAACGCACCATTGTCTAAATATTGGCGCATGATGCTGTAAGCGCCGGTATCGACATCAATTGCAAATGTCGACAGGTTGTCGTCTTCCGCATCGATCATCGGGTTGACGCCATAATCTTCAAAGAAGCTGTCAGGTGCAGATGGCACTGTGGTCGCCCGCGGGCGCGGCGTTGGCTGTGGATGATAGGCGTCAGCGGCGGCTTCTGCTACGGCAGGCGCTAATGCGATTTCTGCCGCTTCTTCCAGTGCTTCTTCGACTTCGTACTCAGCAGCTTCAACAACCTCTTCTTGCATTGCTTCTTCGACTTCGTACTCAGCAGCTTCAGCAACCTCTTCTTGCATTGCTTCTTCTTCAACTGCATCTGCGTAGTCATCGGCGCTTTGTTGCTCAACTTTGGCAACGCTCGTCACGCTGTAGTTGTCACTCGCATCGCTTGCCTCTTCGTCTTCGTACTCGGCTTCGGTAACTTCAACGACTCCTTCAACGGCTTCTTGTGCTACTGGAGCGGCCGCACCGCCACAAGCAACTAGAAAGGCCATCAGGCAGATGAAAATTAATGTAGATAGGGTCCGGTTTTGCATGAGAATTCTCCTTTCTCTGTGAATGTTTTCTGTAGCTCTTCACAAAGGAGACGAATGTGGCTTGCAAAAGGTTCCCGTGGGTTTTTGAGGAGGGGCAGGGGTCAGCTGTCAGGCATCAGCTTGGTCATAGCGCGTGGCTAAAGAGTTCGTCTAAAATCCTAACTATCAACTATCAACTATCAACTATCAACTATCAACTATCAACTATCAACTATCAACTTCAAATACACACTATTGGCGAGCTTCCGCCCAAGCGCGTGCGTTTCACCGTCTTGCGTCGTGACATGCACGGGACCATCAAATGGACCAATGTCAGCAATGGTGAGATGGGTGCCCCGTTCAATACCGATCTTGGTTAGATAACGCAGCATTTCGGGGTTGTTGTCATCTACGCGGACGACAGCGCCGTTTTGGCCAATGTCAAGCGCGGACAAGCGTTGGCCAATGGCTTCGGCGATCACGCCAGCTTTGGTCGGGATGGGTTCACCGTGAGGGTCGTGCGTAGGGTTTCCTAAGAAGTTGGCAATGCGGTCTTCAAAGTCTTCTGAAATAACGTGCTCAAGGCGCTCGGCTTCGGCGTGGACTTCGTCCCAGGAGTACCCAAGCGCTTCGGTTAGGTACAATTCAATTAGGCGATGATGCCGTAAGACTTCGAGCGCGACTTTCTCGCCTGCATCGGTTAGTGTTACGCCATAATGGCGTTCGTAGTTGACGAGTGCTGGGTCATACTTGGCTAATTTCTTGATCATGCCAGTCACAGACGCAGGCGCAAACCCAAGACGTTCGGCAATGGCATTCGTCGAGACCGGCGATTGCTTGCGTTGCAAATCGAAGATTGTTTTGAGGTAATCTTCCATTGCTTGAGAAAGTTTTAAACGCGTTTGCACGTCCAAATTATAGAACACAACGTCGTGTGTCACAGTGATGTCTCATCTAACTATTCCGTCTCAGATCTATACTGAAATGCTTGCGCATCTCACAGCGGCATTGCCAAATGAGGGGTGCGGGTTGCTTGGCGGCATACAAGCTGCTGCAACCAAGGCTTACGGCATTCGTAACGTGGCACAAACGCCACGCGTGCGCTATCAGATGGATGGACAGCAGCAGCTTCATGCGTTGCTGGATATTGAGAGCCGCAAAGAAACACTTGTCGCAATTTTTCACTCACATCCGAATGGCCCTGACCTGCCATCTGCAACAGATCTGCGCGAAGCGTACTATCCAAGTGCGGTTTATTTGATTGGCGTGCCAGACGGGAATGGAAGTTGGCAAGTTCGAGGGTTTTATTTATATCGCGACTATTTCAAGGAAGTTGAGGTCGTCGTGACCCATTGCTAAACAAACCCTAAATGAAACCGGCTTGCGAGGGGTTTAGGGTATCTCTTATAATGGAGATAACTTCCCGGGGCGGGTCAATGCCTACACACGAATAACACCCTTGGCGGGCAGCACTTTTAGTGACCGCCAAGTTCACGAATCTAATCTCATGGCCGGAAAAAAACGCAAGAAACCTAAGAAAGCAGCACCAACTAGTCAAAAGTCAGAAATTCGCGCCTCAAACGCATATGTCATCTTTGCGATTGTCGTCGCAGTCTTGATGGCGCTGACTTTGTTCGCACCACTCTTCGGAGCTGGTGGACATGGTGGCTTCTAGTAAAGGCTTCAATTGGAAATAAAAAATCGGCGCAACTTGCGCCGATTTTTGTTTAACATTTTTGAGAAAATTTGTAGTGACATAACGCGTCATGTCACTTTCTGATCTTTATGAACTACTTACATCAGCAGCGCGAGCACTAGCGTCACAGCGCCTACAGCGCCGTATTCTATTAATACATTGCGCTCTGGCACTTCTTTGATGCCGCGTTTTAGGAGCCCTAACGCTGGATAGTAAATCGCCAGCAAAATTAGACCGCGTGTCAGACCTGTTTGCGACCAGTAAGCAAGTGCCCAACTCGCAAATGCCATAGTCAGACCTAAGCCGAGGGCAATCCAGCGTTTGTCTTGAATCTCAAGTGAAACATTGCGAAGCAAACGTAATGTCACCAAACTAGCCAGAACAAACATCCATAGCACGCGCCATAACATCAGCACATTACTCAGCTGGATTGCGCCTACAATCAGCACTAAGTAAGCAACAGCTTCATAGATCAACCGATCGACCGGGCGGGCTGTTTCACTAACGGTAAGATATTCAATTAGTAAAACGCCGAGTAAGCCGATGACGCTGACGACAAGTCCGGTAATCCAGCCAGTGGCGATGTCAATCTGATTGAGCCAAAGTCCCAACAATAGCGCTGTCGCTGTTGGCAAAATCCAGTGAATCCAGGTTTGCCACGTTGTGTCTTCAACCGGATAGTATGCATGGCTGCGGAACAATCCATCCGTGCCGAAGGCAACCAGCAAGCCCACAAGTAACAAAATGAAGACGCTGCCGGGAATTTCCCACAGCGCAGGCTCACCACGCCAAGTGGTCTCGATCTGTAAGATCGGTAGTTTAAGCAGTCGAATCACGGTATACCCTAACAAGGTAACTGCGGTAATCACACTGAGATGATCCGTGCTGGGATAGTGGCGTTGCGATGGTGTCATGCGGTCACAGTGTAGCAGTTGCGGCGCTAATCTTCCAGCATCATTTTGATGATGACTCATCTACGCCGAGAGTACGGTATCGCTGAAACCGGATCGGTCCAACACAAATGTCAACCTCACTCCTCGTCTCTCTACTCCTCATTTGGGCACTCATTGCGTGGCAAGACCTCACCACGCGCCACGTATTCTTTTGGCTGCTACTTGTCAATCTTGGGGTTGGCATTGTCTACGGCCTGTATGGCTTACAACGCTTGGTCATTGACCTCGCGCTGGGGGGCTTTATTGCCTATGGCCTAGGGGACCTACTATTTCGCGGCGGCATTGCGTATGCGCGTTCCCAGCGGAAGCGTTTGGCGGTTGATGTGCCAACGCCATTTGGTCGCGCCGATGTATGGGTGTTAGCCGCGTTAGGATCGACGTTTGGCGTGTTGGGCGGTCTGCAAGCTTGTTTGTTAGGACTGCTAATAGGGGGGCTGTGGGCGCTGATCAAATGGCAATTCGCAAAAACCCGGACAGCCCGCTGGCAAGTAACCTTTGCTTACACGCCGAGCTTGCTGATGGGGGGACTAATTACGCTGTGGCTTGGGCCAGTGCTCATTGAAAGGCTATTGGGCGGTTGATACTTCGGCTCCGTTCAACACAAGCAGTTGACAGGTAACGGTTGACAGTTGATTATTAGCCCTATGTATACGTTTCCTCTCGCGCACTGGGCTGTTTTCATCTTTGCCATGATCCAATCGCTGTATGGCTACCAAGCCTATAACGCTGAAACCGATACAAACTTTGACATGAAGTTTGGCAGTTGGAGCGCAGCGGCGCTGTTCGTTGCCGGGATTGGAATATTTGTAGATGAATTCTATGGCTTTAGCGCGGCGATTATTATTGCGGCAGTGAGTCTTGCGTTCTACCTGCGGCGTTTTCTCAAAACCCGCGTGGTGCAAACCGTTGGGGTATGTGCTGTGCTCAGTGCGTTTTTCTTGTGGGTCTATGTCCAAGGCTGGCAGCAGTTCTAAATAGTCAATTTCCAATAGCTTGTGCTGAGCGGAGCCGAAGTATCAACTGTCAATAATCAATGAATGTGACAACGGGATGTCCGAATTTCCATTGAAAATTGACTGTTGACCAATGACTATTGATGATTCGCAATGCGTCGCCTCTCCAAATTTTTCTTCCCACTCTACACGCTCGGCCTCCTCGCGTGGTTCCTCACTTGGGTCACTCTCAATGAAGGCGTCTGGCCGATGGTGCTCATCAACCGCTACATCGTTTATTTGTTTGCGCTTTTACCGATTTCGGCCTTGGTGCATTGGTGGCGTAAGCAACGCTGGCTCCTGAGAGTAACATTGTTGTTGCTTGCCTTTCTAGGGTGGATGTACTTTCCCTACGCGTTGCCGCAAATCGGGGCAACGTCAAACGACGGGCTGCGCGTGATGACGTACAACGTGCTGTACAGCAATGAAGACCTTGCACAGTTAACCTCAGTTTTTGAACGTCAACCGCTTGATATTGTCGCGTTACAAGAGGTGACTGAACCTCAGTGGGCGCATTTATCCGCAGCGTTGCAGGACCGCTTTCCGCATCAGCAATATGGGGTGACAAATGACTACGGTACAAATGCAGTGCTGAGCCGCTTCCCCATTGTGTCTGTTGAATATTTAGCCCCAGACATCGATCGTCCAATCTTGGCTGTCAAGTTAGATGTTGATGACCAACCATTGACCGTTTACGCTGCCCACTTACAAGCCTATGGCTGGCGCTGGATCCCGCGTGACAACTTTGGTGCGAATGTCCATGTGCGCACGCAACAGCAAGCCCAGCAAGCGCAAGCGATTCTTGATCACGCGGCAGCGCTAGACCATTCCCATCTGGTTTTGTGTGACTGCAACTCACGCGAGCTATCTACGTCATATCGTTTGCTGATGTCACGCTTCTCAAATGCCGCCCATGCAATCCGCACAGACGCGGCATTTCCCGGACTCAAAAAAGACCGCGACATTCGGCATATAGATTATGTGTTGTTAGGACAAGGGCTAGAGTCTAGCGGGGTGTTTGTTGTGGAAAACGATGGCGGCTCAGACCATCAGGCGCGGGTGGGAGTTGTCAATTTTCAAGACTAACCAACGAGGACTGAGCCTGTCGAAGGCCGGTATTGCAATTGCGCAATGCTCGGTTTCGACAAGCTCAACCTGCTTGGTTAGTTATTGATTATTTTCTTTTACCGCCTTTCAATTCGGCTTGCAATGCTTTCAACGCTTTCATATCGCCAGTAGCAGCCAATGCGGCTTGTTCTGGCCACGTGGTACTGTCTGCGATGCGATAGCGTGAGCCAGCAGCGTCAAGAATGCCGCGCAACGTAGATTGCTCGGCAACGGCGAGTTTGGCAAAGGTATCGATGCCTGCTTCGGTTAGCAAACCAGCAATCTTTGGCCCAATGCCTTCGATCTTTTTCAAATCGTCAGCTTTAGCCTTGGTTACTTTAGCCGGCTTTGCAGCTTTAGCTTTCTTTGCTTTGGGTTTTGCAGGTGCTGCAGTTGGAACGCGGCTTACAACGCCAAGCGCGTCAAGGTACCAGTCTGCGCGACCATAAATGCCGGCAAAGGTTTCGCCGGTTGGAATGGTGACTTCAAATGCGTTGCCGCCTGCGCCGCCAATCAGGTCTGTGGTGCGTTTGTTGGTCACAATGCCAAGTGCATCGATATACCAATCAGCGCGACCGCTAAAGCCGGTGATGATTTCATCAGCTGCGAGTTCAATGGTGACGAGTTCCCCTGTTTCGCCGCCAAAGCGTGGTGATTCACCTTGTGTGCCATCTGGCAAGGTGTAGACAAATTGAATTGCGTCAACGTAGTCGCCTGTGGCAAGACGAACTGCGCTAATGCGCGCACCTTCAGGTAGGGTGAAGGTACCAAACTCATTCCCTCCCAAGCCACCAATTTGTGTAAGTTGTGTAAGTGACATGGTTTGTTCCTTATGAATGATGGTGTTTGCCTGCAAACACCGGTATTTGCATCCTTACGATAGCACTCAAGCCAGTCAAAATCATTGGCCGCACGCTCCAATTTTTTACTAAAGTTAGTGCGGCAGACTCAACAAAAAAACGCGTCCACTGGACGCGTTTCTTTACATAAGCAGTGAGGTAGAAAACCTAA
>JAHDIM010000420.1 GCA_020630805.1 Anaerolineales bacterium | reverse complement strand
TGACATGACAAGTCATGTCACTACCCTTTTCTATATTCAAACCCAATCTTAAATGCACGCCGCTTAAGCTCAGGTAAAATGACGTTAAGTTCTCATGCAATTTAGCGTTTCATTGATCGACATCCTCGTCATTAGCCTTGCGGGTGCTGCTGTTTTGGCGGCATGCATCACGTCTTGGTTTCTCCTCACGCGCTATCCCACATTTCGACGCGCCAATTATTTCTTTGTCTTGCTTTTAGCAGCATTAGTCGTGTTTGAAATTGCAGAAGCACTTATTTACGGCAATGTCATTCACACTAGCATTCGGACGGCTTACTTACCGATTGATTACACATGGCTTTACGGGCCGGCACTGTATTTCTCCGTGCGCCGGATGGTGCATCCAGAGGATCCGTGGAAGCCAAAATATTGGTTACATTTCATCCTCCCTGTCTTGCAGCCAATCTATCTGATTGTCCTCACTATTGGCGGTGCCTCCTTAAAGGAGTGGTTTTGGATCAATGTGGACCAGCCTTGGTTCTCCGATGTAGACAACTATTACACTGCCTTTGCAATGTTGGCATACGGCACCGCTGCTTGGCGTTATATGCATAATACGCAGCCTAAAACCAAAACGCTGAAGCTGGCTGAACGGTGGCTGAATGAGATCCTGCTGATCTTTTTAGGCTGCGGGATGCTGCTACTGGTTATGGACATGTTAGTGCCAGACTTAGTAGGGATATTTACTGACTACTCGCTTTGGAACGCGCGTTGGTACAAAGGAACAGTCACGCTCATTTACAGTCTTGCAATTGCAATTACATGTTTCCGCACGCTGATCTTCAATCAGATGGCGGACCATTATGTGGCGCAAAACACGCGCAAAGAAGACTACGCCATTGCGCCTGACCAGTTGGGCGACTATGCCACCCAACTCACGACCTACCTTGAACAAGAGAAGCCTTACTTAGACTCTGGCCTCACGCTGCAATCCACTGCCGATGCGCTAGACATTCCCGCCCGACATCTGTCGTATGTCATCAATGAGAAGTTTGACCAGAACTTTTCAGAACTCATCAACACCTATCGCGTACAGGCCGCCTGCGAAATCCTCACCGCGCCGGGGAACAATTACAAGAGTGTGTTGGACATTGGACTTGAAGCAGGCTTTAGCTCCAAGTCCACCTTCAACCGCGTCTTCAAACAAGTCACTGGGCAAACCCCGAGTCAATACCGCAGCAACGCGTAAATTTACTAGCCGCGGAGTTCTGCTGAGCGAAGTCGAAGTATGAACGCGGACTAGCGCGGATTTTGGGTTAGAGGATCTCTAAGTTGCTGATAAACTCAGTCGTTCCGATTCACAGAAATTGGCTATTAGGATTGATCTACCCAACAAACCATCCGCGTTCATCCGTGCTCGTCCGCGGCTAACTCCCCACCAAACCACGTCCCAAATCTTCCAAAGACCCAAAAATCCGTCCCAAATCTTCCGTAGAGCGACGATTTGTGCCCAAAACCGCATACTCATGTCATCAACGGGCTGGCGCTCAACTCACCAGCCAACACATGCACAGGAGACTTACGATGGTACAAACACTCACCACACTGTTCGAAATACGGACAACCCCACAGGTCAAAACAGATCGTCCCGTGAGCACACTCGCATTCGATTGGATGTTCATCACGCTTACCTTACTGATGACGGTCGGCATCATGATGGATGTCTGGTCACACTTCGAATTCGGCCCAGACCAATCGATCTTCAATCCATTTCATTTATTGTTCTATAGCGCACTCGGCGCGATCACCATGCTGCTGCTGGGCGTGCAAACCTACAACGTACGCCAAGGCTTCGCGTTTGAATACGCACTGCCACAAGGCTACGGGCTTGGGCTGCTCGGCGCGCTGCTGTTTGGCGTATCTGGCGTGATTGACCTGACAATCCACGCGCTGTTCGGGTTTGAAAGCGGCATTGAGGCCCTGACTAGTCCAGCACACTTACTGCTCTTTGTGACCTGGTCCATGATCGTCCTTGCAACCATCCAAGCCGGACGGGCACGGCTCGCCGCCCATCCACAAGATGACAACTTTGCAAACCGCCTACCGATGCTGTTCGCCTTTGGCTGCTTGCTCTTCAACGTCTCACTGCCGCTGATGGAATACTTCCCAATGGGCAACCAGCCGTTCATGCTGCAGTTCTTTCGCGCTGAGAACACCTTCCATACCTTGGCCTTAGGCATCAGCGGCACGCTGCTGCAAACCATCGTCACCATGAGCGTGATTATGTGGTTCACCCGCTCAACACGCGTGCCATTTGGTGGCTACACCATCGCGCTTTCGATTTTGGGCGGCTTCTTCACCATCATCCAACCGTGGTTGATGCCAATTGCCACATTCTTCATCTGGGGATTGAGCCTCGATCTGCTCTATCTCATCCTCAAGCCAAATGGCAAGACGCAAGGCGCTTTCATTCTCTTTGCCTTCATTGGTGCCGGTCTCATGTGGGCCGCAACGTACGGCACGTACATTTATATGTTCGGCTTACAAAACATTTACTACTCTGGCTACAACGCCTTCGGCTCAATTGCGCAGGCAATGGTGCTCAGCGCATTGATGGCCTATCTCATTCATTCAAATGCTGCAGCAACTGCACAGGAGGTTTCTCATGCGTAAGGTTCTTGTTTCTCTAATTATTACGATCATCATGACGGGTTGTGCCGCTGGGCCAGCCCAAGACGTTGAAAGTACATCCTTGTTTGGGCAACTCAGCGAACGGTTCCAACTGGGCAGCACCTCAGAAATCATTGACTACAAGCTTCGGCATGAAGAGTTCATTGTCACCATCGACGCCGAAGTGCTGATGCGCCGCGATGCGCTGCTGTTCATCGAGATCTTGGATGAAGAAACCGGACAGCGCGTCGAAAACCTAGATCTTTCATTGGTAGTCTGCGGCTGGAAAGACGTAGATGCTCACAATTGGAGCGTCCCAGAAGCTTGCGATTTGCAAAATGCTGAGATCATCACGAAGTCTGTAGCGACCAGCTACGTGCCAGAGACGGGCTATACCACCGAGGCCTTCAACTGGGACACCTATGGCAACTGGCGTGTAGAGATGGCGATTGCTGGCTACGAACCGCTGATCACAGACTTAGAAGTCTATCCTGAAGGCCCTGAGATTACGACGCAGTTTGAGCTGATCAATGTGTTCTTGCCATTCATCACGAT
>JAHDIM010000419.1 GCA_020630805.1 Anaerolineales bacterium | reverse complement strand
TGGCACTCTCTATGTTCGAATACTATCGAACTAAGAAACCGGTTTGGATCTATGTACTGTCCGGCTCGATCGCTATTCAGCATACGGTTAAAGAAACCTCATTTCTTTACTTAGCACTATGGATGTTCTTCGTCGGGTTGGTGTTCCTGCGCGATATGTTTACGGTCCATTGGGAAAACAACGCGTATCGCAATATATTCTTAGCGTTACTTGTTGCGGCAGTAGCGGCCTTCGGCGCAGCCGGTGCAATTGAGGTACTTGGTGGCGAAGAGACCCACAGCGAAGCAACTGCGGTTGTTGAGCCTGCAGACCCTGAATCAGAGGGGGAAGACTGGGCCGATCAGCAGCTTGAGCTGGCTTGGGCCACGGTTCTACCTATTGCGCTTGGCGCGATTGCGATTGCAGTCGCGGCAGGGGTTGCGTTCCTTGAATTCCAAGACAACTTCCGAAAATTCCCGAGCGTAGATCTGCTCGTGATTATGGTGGTTCTCACCTTGCCGCAAATGTCGGCATTGTTTAGTGATCAAGTCTTTGGCTTTGACTCTCTCAATTACTCCGACTGGCGGAATTGGGTGATTGTCGCAGCAACGCTGTTAATATCGATCGGCATTGGCGTGTTCTGGAACTGGCGTGTCTTCGCGATTGCAGCCGGTATCTTCTACGGGCTGTTCATCTTCTTCTACACCACGATGTTTACCAATGGACAAGGTTTCTTCTCTGGGATCCTTGGGTCACTTGGCTATTGGATGGATCAACAAGAAGTCAAGCGTGGGAGCCAACCTTGGTATTACTACATTTTGGTGCAGGTCCCAGTCTATGAATTCTTACCAGCAATTGGTGCGATTGTTGCGGGAGCACTGGGAATCATGCCGCTCTATAAGTGGCTTGTCACACGGACACCGAAAAGCAAAGAACGCCCAGTACCGGGAGATCCGATCTTTGACAATTTCCCAGTGGTGCTGTTCCTTGGCTATTGGTCCATTATGTCGCTTCTGGCCTACACCTGGGCAGGTGAAAAGATGCCGTGGCTTACGGTGCACATTTCACTACCAATGATCTTGCTGACAGGCTGGCTCGTGGGGCGCTTGTTCGAACGCATCAACTGGCGTGACTATTTGAAGACAGATGGCCTAACGTTGTTGGCAGTTGTGCCTATTGTCACGCTGTCTTTCTTTTCACTGATCTACGCAGTTTTCTTCTCAGATACACGCCCGTTTAGTGGGCAAGCGACTAATCAGCTTGAAGCGACCATGTCGTTCTTAGCGGGTCTGGTGATGTTCCTGATTGCCGGGTATGTGCTGTCACGCCTGTTACCGAGATTAGAAAAGGGCGCATTTGGGCGCACCATTGCGTTGCTCGGTTTTAGTGTCTTGCTCGTGCTCACGGCACGGGCCGCGTTTGTTGCAAACTATATTAATTATGACAACCAAACAGAGTTCATCAACTACGCGTCTGGGGGGCCTGGCAACCGTATTGCGATTGATCAGATCCGAGATATTTCCTTGCGCAGCACCGGCGCGCTTGATTTGCGCGTCGCCTTTGATAACGAAAACTCATGGCCGCTAACGTGGTATCTGCGTGATTTCAAGAACCAATCGTTCTATGGCTCAAATCCAACGCGGGACTCGCTCAAAGACGCGCCAGTGATCATCGTGGGGTCGGCTAACTTCTCAAAAGTTGAACCCTACGTTGAAGATGACTATGTCGCCTACGAATACGTTCGCATGTGGTGGCCAATGCAAGAGTATTGGAATCTAGATGCTGAACGCTTCCGTAATGCCATTTTTGGAAACAATAACGACGATGACGACATTCCAAACGGCTCTGGTCACTATCGCGAAGCAATTTGGGATATTTGGATCCGACGTGACTACACTGAATATGGAGAGCTCAACGGTGTTGATTATTCTCTGAGCAATTGGCCGGTCTCCGACCGCATGCGCATGTACGTCAGCAAGGAATTAGCTGGTGAACTGTGGAACCTTGGCTTAGGTCCATCCACGTTAGTGAATGTTGAACCGAATTTATTTGAGCTTGGTGAACTGACTGACTTCCCAGCACTCAGCATGTATGGCAATGGGCAAGGCTCAGCGCCAACTCAGTTTGACCGCCCACGAGACGTTGCGGTTGACGACAACGGCATCATTTACGTCGCAGATACGTTCAACCATCGTATTCAAAAGTTTGAATTGGTGGATAACCAACTGGTTGAAATTGGTGGTTTTGGCGCCTTCGGCTCACGTACCGTTGAAGAACCGGCGCTGGGTCTGATGAATGAACCATGGGGGATTGATGTTGACAGCGGCTTTGTGTACATCGCTGACACTTGGAACAACCGCATTCAGAAGTTTACGGTTGACGGCGAATTCATTGAAGCATGGGGCGAGTTTGGCGCACCAGAAGATGGCCTAGACCGTATGTGGGGGCCACGTGATGTCTCCGTCTTCAATAACGAGGTCTTCGTCACCGATACTGGTAATAAGCGTGTGATTGTCTTCTCGGCTGATGGAACGCCACTGCGGGCCATCGGTACTGGCGGTGCAGGTGATGGTCAACTTGATGAGCCAGTTGGCGTGCACGTTGAAAATGCTGAAGTGTATGTGGCTGACACGTGGAACCAGCGGATTCAAGTCTTCGACATCACGGGGCTGTACCTACGTCAATGGGATATTCCCGGCTGGGACGCAGACGGTCTCGATGCGAAGCCATACGTGACGGTCAGCAATGGTCTTGCCTACGTCACCGACCCGAAAGGGCCGCACGTGCTGGTCTCTGATACCTTTGGTAACCCCGTTGGCCAGTTTGGAATCTTTGGCAATGACAATATGTCGTTCTCCGTCATCAACGGGATTACTGGCGCACCAAATGGTGATATCTATGTCGCAGATGCGGATAACCATCGCATTATGCGCTTTGCACCGCTGCCATCGCCGGGCAACTAAGCCTGTTATCGGTCAATTTCAAAACAGCGTGTCAATTTGGCACGCTGTTTTTGGTTAAGGTTATGAACATAGTATGTCTGCAACCACCACGCCGCACCTACGTCATCCCGGCTGCGAACGATTTGAAGACGGAGTAACCGGAAAGACAGCTGATGGCGTAACCTGCGGTATCAAAGAGATCCCGCCCACGCGATTGTCATAAATACTCCAGCTATACGCGAACGCGGTCGGGATGACGTGCAGGGCGTCGCGGACGTGTTCAAAAACCTAC
>JAHDIM010000418.1 GCA_020630805.1 Anaerolineales bacterium | reverse complement strand
TTCACTAACGTTGTGATGGCACGGGCAAAACGGCGCGTTTTTGTGTAGTCACCACCCGGATTTGCGCGTAAATCTAGCACGAGATAGTCGGCTGGCGTTGCGGCAAGTTGAGCTTGAACATCCGCTAGCCATTTGGAGAGTGATACATCATCAGTGTTGATGGTGATTCTTAGTCGGATGTAGACGCCGTTGTTTGGGAGTGGCTCCATCCACAGGCGTTTGTCTGGATATTTGCCATACAGCGCCTGAGTCGTGAGGTCAGTGTCTAGCGTGCGCCAGTCATTGCCGCTTTCTATTTCTTCCGTAGAGAGAGACGCCAATGGATGGGCACTGACACGCATGGTTTCCGTTTGGGTGTCCTCAATAGAAACAACAACATCTTGGATGTCTCCGTTATGAAGTTGCAGGGTCAAGGTCACCTGATCCGGCTGTGCTGCTAAATTTGCGCCGTGCATTGCCGCAGGTGACGCAAAGAAATATGGACTGTTGAAGCGGACGTGTTGTGCATTGCCCCCATAGTAGGCAGCCAAACGATTGACAAGAGATTCAGGCGTTTCCCCGTCATAGGCCAATACTTGTGCGCCAAGCAGCTCTACGTGTTTAGCATGAGCGCGCACAATGTAGAGACCATCAGCAAACCAGAAGAAACGCAGCGGTAAGCTGTTCATCTGATCTCCCAAGCGGGCAATGCTGACATTGGTATGACCGTTGTCTGCCAATGCCACTGCTTCAGCAATGCCCATCGCAAACGCGCCATCACTCATTGTGCTCACGTTGGCGCGCATGTGCTCTATGTGGGTTTGAAATGCAGCCGCTGCGTCTGGTGAGAAACTGCGGTCATAGGCCAGTAGCGTGAGTAAGTAGGTCAGATCTTGCTCGCGGGCTTCAGCGGTGTTGTTTGGCGTTGGAAAGTCTGCTGCCGCAACGCGCGGGATGAAGCGCCAGAAGAAGAGCCCGATGCCAAGTGCGATGAGAATGGTATTGATGATTGCCACGATGCCGAGAATGGTCATAACTTGTTTCATAAGATTTCTCTTTTGCTAAATACACCTTTACTGTCTGTTGTTTTGTTTCCGAACAGTGTTTAGTCTGGGGTAAAAAATTTTGAGCAACGCTGCTCAAAATTTTGATTGACCTACCCCGTTCGTCTAAGGTCGATACCCAACTTGCAATTTTCGTAACGTTTGTTCGTTTAGCATCCGCATGGCGTCTTCATTGCCTGCAAATATTGTGATCTGCATAATTGCCATGCCGTGCACCATTTGCCAGCACCCAAGCGCAATGCCCATAACGTCATCATCTGTTTCAGCTTTGAAATTACCGGCGGCGACATTCATCCGCACCGCGTTGATGAGCACATTCCAGGCTGAGTCGTCTTCTTCAGAGCCAGACGGACCAATTGTGCCGCGCACATTTTCACCAATGCGGTCAAAGATCAGTCGAAAATGCTCTGGATTGGCAATTGCAAAATCGATGTATTTCAGACCGACGTTGACTAAATAGGTTGCCGGATCTGCTGCATCGACTGGCACAGATTGCAAATAAGCCGTGAACCGCTGATAGCCTTCCAGGCAGAGCGCATCCATCAATTCGTCTTTGCTGCCAAAGTATTCATAGAGCGCTGCTGGACTGTAGTCGACGCGTTTTGCAACGGCGCGCAAGGAAAGTCCATTGGGGCCGTTTTCGCGCACCATTTCCAAAGCTGCTTGCATTACAGCTTGGCGGGTACGGGCTTTGCGTCGTTCTCTAGGGGATACAGTCATTGTTATATTTCCGAACAGTGTTTATAAAATATCATATGTTTAGTGAGTTAGCAACGGATTTACAGAAATGTCGTCAGATTTCGTCGTTATTCTTGAGGCAGTTATACATATTTCGGTAATCGTGTGGTTGCCAGTGCATTGTAAAAGGAAGACTTCACCATGACATTTCTAAAAGACATCGCTATTTCAGCAGTAATTGTGTTCACAGTCTCAGCAATCTGGACGCTGCTTCTCTAAATAGCACTTAGCTCAAAAGTAAAAACGGCACCTATAGTTAGGTGTCGTTTTTGATTCAATCCACAATCTTCACGTTTTACAACTTCTTTACATTGTCTAGATAGGTTCATAACACGCGCTGCTTACTATATAGATGTCAAGCGAGACAGCTTGCAACAAACATGAAACTCTCGCAGATGAAATGCTGCGCTATAGTAAACAGTACAGGAACACAACAATGAACCTTTTTTCAAAACTCACTTACGCGATTGCCGGGATGGCCGTCGCAGGCGCTCTTGTCGCCGGAACAGCAGTGACCTTTGCCCAAGACGACGTACCAGCAGACGCACCTGCTGTCACTGAGCGTGACGGTGGTCGGCGCGGCGGCGCGAAACTAGATCCAACCGTAGTTGCCGATGTGCTCGGCATTACCGTTGAAGAACTAGAAGCCTTCAAAGATGAAGGGATGCGCTTGGACGACATCATTGCTGAACTTGGTTTGGATGAAGACACCGTCAAAGAAGAACTGCAAGCCTTGAAGCAAGCTGCCAAGATGGATGCCGCCGCTGAAGTGCTCGGCATTAGCGTAGACGAATTGCAAACTCGCCTTGATGATGGCGAAAGCATCCGCGATATTGCTGACGAACTTGGTGTAGACCTGCCACAACGTCGCGGTCGCCGCGGTGGCGGTGCAAACTTGCCAGTTGAAGACGTTGCTAATGTCCTCGGCATTACGGTCGAAGAATTGGAAGCCTTCAAAGATGAAGGGATGCGCATGGGCGATATCATCGAAGAGCTTGGCTTAGACGAAGACACTGTCAAAGAAGAATTGCAAGCCTTGAAGCAAGCTGCCCGCTTGACCGCTGGCGCTGAACTACTTGGCATCAGCGAAGCTGAATTGCAAGAACGCTTGGACAACGGCGAAAGCTTCCGTGACATTGCTGAAGAACTCGGCGTGGAACTGCCAGAACGCAATGGTCGCCGTGGCAACGGTGGCGGCGCAGCTCCAGCAGTTGAAGGTGACAACGCATAAGCTAAATAGCCTTCACACTTAGACAACAAAAAACGGCGATCCGAATTGGGTCGCCGTTTTTGTTTTATTAGCCGCGGAGTTCTGCTGAGCAATGTCGAAGTACGAGCACGGATGAACGCGGATGGGGATAATAAGTGTGCATTGGTTTTGATAAACTCGCTGCACTACGCACTACGCACTACGCACTACGCACTACGCACTACGCACTACGCACTA
>JAHDIM010000417.1 GCA_020630805.1 Anaerolineales bacterium | reverse complement strand
GCGGTTTTGATGATGTCGAGATGGTGCTCAATAATCACCACAGTGTTGCCTTGGTCGGCAAAAGTGTGGATCACGTCAATCAACCGATGCACGTCTGAGGCGTGTAGCCCGGTTGACGGTTCATCCAGAATGTAGAGCGTCTTGCCGGTTGAACGTTTGGACAGCTCTTTACTCAGCTTCACGCGTTGGGCTTCCCCGCCACTCAGCGTAGTTGCCGGTTGCCCAATCTTCAGGTATCCCAAGCCAACCGCTTGCAGCGTTTCAAGCTTACGTTTCATCGGTGGGAAGGCTTCAAAAATGCCAACCGCTTCATCAATACTGGTGTTGAGCACGTCAGCAATGCTAAGGCCTTTGAATTTGACTTGCAACGTTTCACGGTTGTACCGCGCCCCTTTACAGACATCACATGGGACGTAGACGTCTGGAAGGAACTGCATTTCAATTTGTAATTGGCCTTGCCCACCGCAGGATTCACAGCGCCCGCCCTTTACATTGAACGAATAACGCCCCGGCTTATACCCACGGATCTTACTTTCAGGCAGATCACTAAACAGCTTGCGGATCAGGTCAAACAGACCAACGTAGGTACTCGGATTTGAGCGTGGCGTGCGGCCAATCGGGCTTTGGTCAATGTTGATGATCTTATCGATGTTGTCGAGGCCGGTCAGCGACTTGTGCTTGCCCGGTAAGTTCTTCGAGCCATGCAAGTGTCGCGCAACGCCTTTGTACAAAATCTCGTTCATCAATGAGGATTTGCCGGAGCCGGATACCCCCGTAATACAAATCAGCTTGCCGAGCGGGATTTCAACGGTGACATCTTTGAGATTGTTCTCAGTCGCCCCGCGAATTTTGATCTTTTTGCCATTGCCTTCCCGTCGCTCGGTCGGCACCGGAATCTTCTTGCGGCCAGACAGATATTGTCCGGTTAGCGAATCGGGGTGCTCCAAAATTTGGGCTGGGGTGCCTTCGGCAACCAGTTCACCACCGTATGCGCCAGCGCCCGGGCCAAGGTCAATAATCCAATCCGCAGCACGCATGGTGTCATCATCGTGTTCGACCACGATCAAAGTGTTGCCCAAATCACGCATTGATTTCAGCGTGTGCAGCAGGCGGTCATTGTCACGTTGGTGCAGACCAATTGACGGCTCATCTAATACATAGAGTACGCCCATCAACTGCGACCCGATCTGTGTGGCAAGGCGAATGCGCTGGGCTTCCCCACCACTAAGCGTGGCAGCGGAGCGGTTCAGAGTCAGATAATCCAGTCCGACGTTGATCATAAAGTCAAGCCGTGAGCTAATTTCTTTGAGTACCTGACCGGCAATTGCGCGTTCGCGTTCGGTCAGTGCATCACTATCCGTTTCGGCTTCCAGCTTACGAGACCACGCTTGCACACGGGTCACCGGCCAGCCGGTGATCTCAACAATGTTTTCGCCGCCAACGGTGACTCCTAAAGCTTCCGGACGCAGCCGCTGCCCACCGCAAGTGTCACAGTCACGTTCGCTCATGTACTCTTCGATTTTGGCGCGAATCCCTTCTGAATTTGTTTCGCGGTAGCGACGTTCAAAGTTACCAATGATGCCTTCAAACTTGGTGTGCCAAACGGCTTCACGACCATCACGCGTGGTGTAATGCACGGGGATCTTTTCGCCGCCGGTGCCATACAACACGATGTTGGCTTCTTCTGGGGTTAGCTTCTCAAACGCCTTGCCTCGGTCGATGTCGTAATGATCGGTCACGGCTTTGAGCATTTGCCAATAGTAACCGCCTTGCTCTTCGTCTCGGTTACGCCATTCCATCGCAGAAATTGCACCGTTGTCTAACGGCAAACCTTTGTCCGGAATAATCAGATCTGGATTGATTTCCAAACGGCTGCCCAAGCCTTGGCAGTCTGGACAGGCACCATGCGGTGAGTTGAACGAGAAATTGCGCGGCTCCAGTGCAGGCAAGCTGATGTGACCCTCTGGACAAGCCAAGTGTTCAGAATACAGAATGGTCTGATCCGGCGTTTCATCGCGGCTAACAATTGCCACATTGATGACCCCTTCACCCAGCTTGAGCGCCGTTTCAACCGAGTCGGTCAGACGCGAGGTGAAGTCGTTGGCATCTTCTGAGTCGGCTTCGTAATTACGGATCACCAAACGATCCACAACCGCTTCGATGGTATGCATTTTGTAGCGGTCAAGCTCGACTTCTTCGGTAACGTCATACACGCGACCATCAATCCGCATGCGCTGATAACCCGCCTTGCGAATGTCTTCCATAATCGCCTGGTGCGTGCCTTTCCGGTCGCGGACAAATGGTGCGAGCAACATAATGCGACTGCTTTCAGGCAGGTCGGCAATCGACTGCACAATTTCTTCCGCACTTTGGCTTTTGATCACGCGACCACATTCTGGACAGTGTGGCGTCCCAACGCGCGCATACAGCAGACGCAGATAGTCATATACCTCAGTGACCGTTCCAACCGTTGACCGTGGATTCCGACTAACCCCTTTTTGGTCAATCGACACCGCTGGACTCAAGCCTTCGATGTGATCCACATCCGGCTTGTCCATTTGGCCTAAGAATTGGCGCGCATAGGCTGAGAGCGACTCAACATAACGGCGCTGGCCTTCGGCAAAGATCGTATTAAACGCCAACGAGGACTTCCCAGACCCTGACGGTCCGGTCACCACCACGAGTTTGTCACGGGGGATTTCAACGTTGATATTTTTGAGGTTGTGCTCACGAGCACCGACGACGACAATTTTGTCTGGCATGGGAGAGTGATAGTTGATGAGTGATAGTTGATGAGTGAGTCTACAGCGAAGTTATTGGCTTGGCAGAAAAGATTCTGTCTCTGTCTCTCTACTCTTTCTCTAGGCGCGTAGCGCACTCCCTATTATAGAACATGTGGGCGACGAAATGCTTGTAGAATTTGACCATAAAATAATGCAGACGCGGATTTTGAGGATTTCGCGGATAAAATTCTTCAATCCGCGGGATCTGTGTAACTCCGCGTACAAATACGCTTTCCAACACCATGAAAACACTTGCTGAACTCCGAACTGATACCCCCGGCTGCCAACACGTTATCCACTTCAATAATGCTGGCGCTGGGCTGATGCCTGCCGTAGTGCATGACCGCCAAGTGCAGCACCTGAACCTAGAGCGCGATCGAGGTGGGTATGAATCAAAAGAAGCGTATGAGGATGAATTGGCGCAAGTGTATGTCTCTGCTGCCAA
>JAHDIM010000416.1 GCA_020630805.1 Anaerolineales bacterium | reverse complement strand
GACAGGCTCAGCCTGCCTTATGGAATTCGTTTACCCAGTCAACAGGCTTTAGATTTCCGCTAGCCGCCCAGTCAAATATTTCGAATACGCCTGTGTCCGCTGCGGGAATTCGGACAGAATCTTATTGAGTTGTTTCGCATCGGCGACGGGGCTCTTGACTTCAATGAGCATCAGGTCGGCTTTGGGGGCTTGACGCGAGAGGTTTGGCGCGTGTGAGATGGCTTGGTCGTAAAAGGTGAGGTTGTAGTCCAGCGTTAGGCGGACGCTGCCATCAAAGGTGGCGTAGTAGTCGCGCTCGTAATGATTGATGAGTACAGGTCGCGCGATGTGTAAAAAGTCCGCGAATTGTCCGCTGGCTTGTGCCTGCAATTGCTGTACAAGTTGTGGCCAACCAGCATTGCGCAGGTCAAGATCTAAGGTGACGGGTTGACTGTCTTTCCAGCCAATTTCGGCGTGTTTTTGTTTGAGTTCTAGAACCGCCTTGCCAACGACCGATGTGTTGCTATACCAACGCAACCGTAGTTTGCGGCGTGCTGGCACGCCAGCGAGATGATCATTGAGGGTGCCATTGTCCGGCGTGTCAAAGTAGATGTTATTGACTTGCCGCGGTGGAAAGGTGGTCCGAAACCCAGCCGGATGCAGGCGCACCCAACTGCGGAGTTGCGGCAGCGCTAAGTTTGGGAACGCAACTTTGAGTTCGTAGCGTGTATTGGGCGCCAGAGCCGGACTAGCCACCGAGTAAATTGTTTTGCTCAACCACGCTAATGCTGGCATTTTTGGGAAGCTGCTTGCGGAGTGCATCCATCAGACTGGTGAGGTCTGTGCGGTCAGCTAAGTTGAGATAGTAGGTCGCTTGAAGTAACTCTTCGCTACTGTCCATGCGGCGCAAACTCAGGTCTTTGACGCTCTCATGCAGATATTGATCTAGCTCAGAGAATGTCTTTTGCGTTGCAGCCGCGCCAGTAACTTCAATATTGAGATACAAACTCTTTGCTGCTTTTCCGCGGCCCACAATGAGGTTGCGTACCAGCAAATAGCCCAAAATCACAACCGATGCTGCAATCGTGGCCGCGTGTTGCTCAGCGCCCAGCCCTAACCCAATGGCAATGGAGAAGAACAAAAAGACCAGTTCTTCTGGATCTTTGATGGCCGTCCGAAACCGAACAATCGAGAGTGCACCGACTAGCCCAAGTGACAGGGCCAATGAGGTCTTCACGACTGAAATGACCAAAATTGTCACCAGTGTCAAGATTGGCAAAATGGGCGCAAATAAGCGTCGGTTTGACATCGACTGACCGAAGCGCGTGTAATACCAGCTCAAAATAAGCGATAGCGCCAAGCCAATCAGGAGGTTGTAAACAAGAAAGCGAGCAGAATACCCGCCGTTGATAATCGGGGTTAGAAACGACATAGAACGAGATCTGATAACAGATTTTTGCTCATATTACCATCAATTCTCACATTCACCTCATCCGAATCCGCTATAGTCTCGCGCGATGCAAACTGAACGTTCTCTCCAATTCAATCGTGTGCTTTGGTCTTTTGCTAGCTTGGCAGCTATGGCTGTGGTGGCGTATGTCACGCTCGCATTTTTCCGTCGCCAGCCAGTCATGCGTGTTGTTGGTCTGCTAGTGTTCTTGGGTTTGGTGTATGTCACCTTTTGGCATTTTCGCAACCGTGTCATCTGGTCATTGACGGCAGTTGGCGCACTAATTGTGGGTGGCTATGCGGCGTTTGTCTTCCTCCGTTTTCAGCAATTTCGCCCACGCATTGAACGCATTGGGGCGTATATGGAAGACCCCTCACCTTATGAGCATCTGACGTTAGCGGGCGGCGAACGCTGTGGCGATGCTCCGTTTATTATGCCAACCTCAGGCTACTTAGGCGTGGGTTGGAACGATGGCGCTTGGCCGCTGTACCAGCACACTGGATTAGATATTTTTAGCGCTGAAGGTGAGAACATCACCCCCATTTATGCGGTTTATGATGGCTATCTCACACGCGAAGAAAGCTGGCGCAGCGCGGTGGTTATTCGACACCCTGACTTTGAAGAACTGCCAGACATAACAAAAGGCCGTGAGTTTTGGACCTACTACACGCACATGGCTTCAGTCGATGGGGAGACGTCGTTTATTGCTGAGGCGTTTCCGCCGGGAACACGTGAAGTGTTTGTAGAACAAGGCACGATCATTGGCTATCAGGGGTCTTGGTCTGGCAATATCAATCGCACCGATATGTCGCGCCATTTACATATTTCATTTCCACTCACAGACAGTGACGGTAGCTTCATGAACGAGACCGAGATCCGCAACACGCTGAACCCGATCCCGTTCTTTGGGCTTGAATTGAATGATGAGGGTGTTTATGTTTGTTTGGCAAATGAAGAGTGATGAGTGATGAGTGATGAGTGAGGTCTGATCGAAGTCAGCAACTTCGGTTTAGCTCACTTGTCACTCGTCATGCTAATCTCCAGCTACTGCTAGCTCGGGCGTTTGCGCCCGCCCCAGCGTAATCCCACACACTACAACCAGTGCCACCGCCAAAGCCGCAAATGCGCCTAGCGTCAATGCATCCGGCGCGATGATGGATTGGGCACGTGAGGCTTGCCAGACTAATATCCACGTGAATGCTACATAACCGATTCCGGCGGCGATTACAGCCGTGACGCGCTGACCTTCCGTGTTGCGGTCTGCCCAACGTTTGCGGGTGAAGAACCATCCCAGTAGGGGGAGAACTTGCATTCCGTGAAGACCGACAAAATGCGCGGGGCGATAGTCACCGCCAGTGGTGCTCCAATTAACAAAAGGCAGTCCGATGCTGTCATCATCACTGACTCCGACAGCATGGGCGCCAGAGTAGCCATCCCATGCACCACTCTCCATAGCTTCCATTTGTGCTGACGTTGGTGAGGTCATGAGTGGGCCGACCATCATGCCAGCAAATGCTGCGAGCACGCCCATGCGTAGCCCCCAAGCAAAGACGCGGTTCGTCATCTTTTGGCGAATGAGGTAGAAGGCTAACACTAAGTTGGCAATAGACAGCAGTAAGATCATCAGCCCCATGATGCCAAAGACTGTCGTGTCGAACGCGGTGGTGTTGTTGAAGTGACTGCGGACGCCGCGATAGGCTTGCATTGAGATCAGAATAGTTTCGATCAATAACGCAATCCCAGTAATGCTAGCGGCCCAGTTGAGCCAGCGTTTGCGGTCTACAACATACGTCAGTAGCCAAGCAAA
>JAHDIM010000415.1 GCA_020630805.1 Anaerolineales bacterium | reverse complement strand
CGCTGGATCAGCATGGTTATCTAGTCGACATTGTTGACGTGGAAGAAAAGCTGAACGCCCAAGTTGCCTACTATAAAGATAAAACCCTCAACGACCTGCCAGAGTTTGCCGGTCTGAATCCTTCTATTGAACACTTCTGTCGGATTGTTTGCGAAAAGCTAGAGCAAGGCATTGCCGCGCCGAACATCAGTCGCTTCATTGTCAAAATCTGGGAAAACGATATTGCTTGGGCATCGTTTTCGGTGACCCGCGAGGCATAGCAGTATTTCGTAGTGATTCTGTGACGCTTGAGGGACGCGAATTTCGCGAATGCAGCGAATAATGCGAAAAAAGAATTCATGTTATTCGCGTCCCAACCTAGACTTGATTAGCAAACATCACCATGGCTAGCGCTATGCAGCAATCGCTAATTTCTATCCGCATAATCTGCGTTCATCCGCGTCCAATTTTCCAATGCACATTGGCTTAGTTATCTACGGCAGTTTAGACACCTTGTCTGGTGGCTATCTTTACGACCGTAAATTAGTTGAGATGCTGCAAGAACGCGGGCATCATGTCACCATTGTGTCACTGCCATGGCGCAACTACATGGCGCATTTACGGGACAATTCCAGCGCAGAGTTCTTCAATCGGTTGTATGACTTAAGCGTCTCAGTCTTGTTGCAAGACGAACTCAACCATCCATCGCTGGCGTGGTTAAATGCGCGGCTAAAGCGGGCCCGCCCCCACTTGCCACTCATTAGCATTGTGCATCATTTGCGGCTCAGCGAACAGCACACTGAGCGCGACCTGCGCATGTATTCCTCTGTCGAAAAGCGCTACCTGAACAGTGTGGATGCCTTCATCTATAACAGTCAGACGACTGCGCAAACGGTAACGCCCCTGCTAGACACCTCCAAACCAAGCGTGATTGCAACACCTGGAGGCAATCGGCTGAACATCACCGTGACCGCCGCTGACGTTGCGGCTCGGGCGCAACAAGACGGGCCGCTCAAGCTACTGTTTCTGGCAAGCGTCACCCCGCGCAAACAACTCCACGTCATTTTGGAAGCACTAAAGGCAGTCCCCAACCATGCGGTCCGCCTCACTGTCATTGGTCCTGACGACGTAAACATACGCTATACCAACGATTGTCGAAAGTTAGCGGCCAGTTTAGCGTGTCCAGTGACGTTCATGGGAAAGTTGGAGTCAGAAGAAGTAGCACGGCAGGTCGCGCACCATCAGGTGCTGGTGTTACCGTCAAGCTATGAAGGCTTTGGCATTGCATACCTAGAAGCCTTGGGCGCTGGACTGCCCGTCATTGCCAGTGCTAGCGGAGCAGCCCGAGAAGTCATTGGGGATGCTGGCCATCTCATCCCAACCGGCAATGCAGCAGAATTGGCAAAAGCCATTACGAAATTTGCGACAGATCGGCAGGTGCTTGTGGCAACGTCACACCTAGCGCTGCGGCGCTTTCAACAATTTCCAACTTGGCGCGAGTCGATGACCACCGCCTGTGAGTTTATCGAAACGTTTCCAAGATGAGCACAGATCTCTGCTTTCAACGCTACCTCAATGCAAAGCGCACCGTCGATGATCGCGCGCTCAACCGTCAGGTTTGGGATGGCCTACGCACTGCTGTGCAGGCCCATGACGGCCCATTGCGGGTTTTAGAAGTCGGCTGCGGTACCGGCACCATGATCCAGCGCGCATTGGACTGGGACCTGTTCGATCGACCGGTTGACTACACCGCCATCGATGCCGAAGAAAAGAGCATCACGGTAGCCAAGCGCAAAGTCACCGTCCCAGACGATTGGTCGCTCACATTGGAGACTTGGGACGTGTATGACTTCATCGCGCAAGCGGGTGGGCAGAAATGGGACGTGCTGATTGCGCACGCATTTCTAGACTTGTTTGATATTGAACGCCTCATGCCACAGTTGCTTGGGCTGCTCAATCCCAACGGGATTTACTACTTCTCGATCAACTTTGACGGCGAGACCATTCTTGAGCCAGCCATCGATTCAGCGCTAGATCAGCAGGTAATGGATCTGTACCACCGCTCGATGGATGAGCGCATTATTGATGGCAAAGTGTCGGGTGACAGCAAAGCAGGGCGACATTTGTTTCAGCACTTAAGAGCAAATAATGCGCAGGTCTTGTTTTCGGGGGCATCTGACTGGGTAGTCTTTGCACAAGATGGAAATTATCCGGCAGATGAGGCATACTTCTTGCGTTATATTTTGCAAACCATTGACCAAGAGCTTTCTAACCACTCCGAATTGGATGCAGAACAGTTTGTCAATTGGATTGAAACGCGAAAACAACAGATTGAAGCAGGCCAGCTCGTCTACATTGCGCACCAACTAGATTTTGTTGGGCGTGTCCGCTGAGTAACGTGCCATAGCATAAAGCGCTGTTTTCATTTATACACCGCATCAATCGACGCAGAGCCACCCAGTCGTCTGATGCATTTTCTAAGGAACTACTTTTTCAAAGTATTCCCCCAACATATTTCAGGTGATTCTGCATCGTAGAACGTCACGCTGGAGTCGTAGGACAATTTATTATGAATCTCATCAATGGAGCATGCCTTTGCGGCGCGGTTCACTATCAAGTGGAAACGCCGGCAAATTGGTGTGCCCACTGCCATTGCACAATTTGTCGCAAAGCACATGGGGCTGCATTTGTGACTTGGTTTGGCGTCCCCAAAAAAGCAATGACCTTACTTGCCGGTACAACACTGGTCAAATGGTATCGCTCCTCTAACCGTGCCCGCCGCGGGTTTTGTAACTTCTGCGGAAGCACCCTTTTCTTTGAAGCGCAGTCTGCGCCAGACGAAATGCAGATCACACTCGCTAGCGTTACAAGTCGGCATCACCTTGAACCGCAAGGGCATGTGTTCTGGAATGAACACGTCTACTGGGTTGAACTGGAAGACACGTTGCCGCGCCTGACCAGTGAACCTAAACTAGAGCAACCTGAAGTCGGTTTGCTTAGCTAGCCTAAGGCCTAACACGACCGACTATCGTCCTGAAGCAAGAAATATCTGCTTCAGAATACAGCTTCGGTCATCCCAAATCTATAAACTATAACGCCGCTGTTCAGGCAGGATGTACTGCGCCTTGACCAGAATGTTTGACTGACCGTCTGGCTTTGAGGTTTAATATGCACATCTTGTAATAACAACGGTTTAATTTATTCATGAACTATGGGACGCTGCACGTCAGACATCCTGACGGGCCATATAGCGCCTTCACCATCAA
>JAHDIM010000053.1 GCA_020630805.1 Anaerolineales bacterium | reverse complement strand
GATCCCAATCACAACAACCTCAAACAACACCTTCTAATGACAGTCGTAACGCATCTCTAATTTGCAAACGCCTCAACATTACCAAAATCTCATCTTCGAAACGCTTGACAACAGAACGCATGTTCTAATAATATAAGAACCATCATCATCGTCTTAGAGCCGATGACTTGAGCACCCTCGCCGCTCAAACCTTTATGAACAATTTCAGTTTTGAATACACAAGGCTGTAACACACATTTATAACAACTTTCGCTTGTGTTCCGCAATGCGGTCTCTTTCGCATTGCAACTAGGCAACTTTGTCATGTGTTCAGCCACTTTATGGGAGATTTACACATGGCACCTGCAACGATTACGCCAGAGTTAATGGAATTTCAGGCCCAACGGATTGACAGCATTCTCGCCGCGCATCGTGTTCGGTCACGGGTGTCTGGTGGGCAAGCGACCCATCGTTGGATGCGTTACAACTTACACATTCCTGACAATGCTAGGGTGAGTCAAGTACGCAACTTACGCGAAGAGTTTGGCGTTGCGCTTGGCGTAGACAACGTCCAAGTCTTGCGCCGGGGCAGCAATCTCGCGATTGAAGTCCCGCGACCAGATCCCAAACAAATCACCTTAGCAGACGTCCAAGCATTAGCACCCGGCACACCTTCACTGACAGCGACACTCGGCATTACCGATACAGATCGCCCGCTGTTATTGCGGTTCTCTGCTCCAGATGTCGCGCATGTCTTAGTCAGCGGCACAACAGGGTCGGGAAAAACTGAGCTCTTGCGCACCATGCTCCTCAGCCTATTGCTGAATACACGTCAGTCGAAGTTACAAGTCGCACTGATTGATTTCAAGCATCGGGGGCTGGCACCGTTTGCTGAAATCCCACATCTACTGACAGATACGGCCACAAATGTTGCCCATGCGCAACAAATCTTGAAATTATTAGTAGAGACCATGGAGCGTCGTGACGCCCAACAACTCTCCTCGCCGACCATCGTCTTGGTCATTGATGAACTGTTGGATCTCATCACTCTAGGCGGCAAGCCAATTCAACAGTTGCTCACGCGACTTGCACAACGCGGGCGTGAAGCCGGTATTCATATTATTGCGGGAGCCCAAAAACCGAGTGCCAGTGTGGTGGGTGGGCAATTGACTGCTAACTTCTCAGTGCGGTTAGTTGGGCGCATGGTAAGCGCCGCAGATGCCTTGGTCGCCGCTGGGATTTCTGGAACAGGCGCAGAAAAGCTGCAAGGGCGCGGTGATTTTATGGCGGTCTTTGGCAGTGACCCTATCCGCTTTCAAGCAGCCTATGTTCCAATGCCAGATTGGAATACTCACCTTGGAGGCATTCGCTAATGAAAGCCAAAGTCATTATTACGATTGTGTGTGCTGCGTTTGCAATCAGCTTGGCAGTCGCCATCGCCTACCGACTCTCTAGTGAGGCCATGGCCGTCATTTTAGGGGTTCTTGTTGGCGTCATGGCGAGTATCCCGACCAGCTTGCTCATTGCATGGATCTACAACAATAGCCTGCGCACGCCAAGATATACACAACCTGCTCCGCCACCACAGCAAGAAAAGATTGTTGTCGTGCAAGCGCCACCCCAGCAGCAGCCGATGCAACAGTATTCCAATGGGCAACAGCAGTATTTACCGCCCCAACAACAAGGCTATGCGCAAGCCCAGCCGGAACGAAAATTCACCATCATCGGCGGTGCAGATGTGGACGATTTGTGACGTCTTCCCCAGCTAAGAGTAAAATACGGCACCATGACTTCCATATTCTCACGCCTGAAACAACTTTTCTCTAGCGGCCCTACGCTTGCAGACATCGATCCCAACATGGATCTGGCAACATTGGGCAAAACTGTCACTGTCCATCATGCCGCTGCGCTAAAGCACCGCAAAGACATCATGCTAATTGACGTGCGTGAAGATTGGGAATACGCCCAAGGCCACATTCCAGGCGTGAAACATATCCCACTTGGAGACATTGGCAAGAAGCTCAAGAAAATCCCGCGCAATAAAACCGTCATCCTGACCTGTCGTAGCGGAAGCCGCAGTGGCCGCGCCTACGCTCAACTGACTAGTAAAGGCTTTGACAATGTCCACAACATGACTGGAGGCTTTCTAGCGTGGAAAAAAGCAGGCTATGAGATTGAACGGTAGTTACCCCGTTCGAGACTAGCAACTGAATCAAAAAAGACCAGCCGCTTATTTGGCTGGTCTTTTTATTACACTTCAATATTCAGGCTGTAGCCTTTGCCACGAATTGTCCGTAGATATTGTGGCTTGCGTGGATTTTTCTCAATCGCCCTTCGCGCCCAACTGACGTGAACTTCCAATGTCCGGGTGTCACCGATATAAATCGTTTCCCAGACGTGCTCCATCAGTTCGCGGCGCTCTACAATCACATTTGGGCGTTCCATCATGTATTTGAGCAGCTTCGTAACCCGTGGTGTCAATTGCGTTTCTTTGCCATTACAGCGCACTAAATCTAGCTCTTCGCATAATGCGATTGGGCCAACCCGCAACCACGGAATATCATCTGGCGGCACCATCTTTTTCAAGACATTGACCACCCGCCGCGATGTAAACGGCATTTTGACGACTTCGTCAGCGCCAACGTTGTCCTTGACCGTCACGTCTTTTTCGACAAGTAACAGCAGCTTGACATCATCACCAAGCTCACGACGCAAGCTGCGGCAAATCCGCGCACCAGAGGTGTTCATAGAAGCAGCATGCACAATAATCGCAGCCGCTGGGTTTGCTTGTGCAGACGCAATTGCCGCCGCCCCAGAATGCACAACGTCAACCGTGTAATCACGCTTAACTAAGTGCTTCGAGAGGGAGACAACATTTGCACGGCTTGCTTCCACAAGCACAAGATGTCGAGACGTTTCAGACATTTACGAAAACCGAATGAATACAGAACTAGAAATCAGCGGGTAAGCCAATTTCGGCAATCACTTATACACATCCTCAATAATTGAAATAAATGGATGCTTACTCTTTCAACGGTTCATAAACGTCCAATCGCTATTGTAGATATATAGCTACAGCAATTGGGTCTCACTCTGATCAATATCACGCAATTGAGAGTAACTAAAGTGTTATCTCTTTCGCGGAATGTCCAATACAGAAATGATAGAAGACATGCCAACAATAATGGTTGTCAATTTGCTATAAATAAGGCGAAAAAGATAAGTTATGATTGCCAAACAATATTGCAAACACGACTAATAAGATGCCAATAGCATCTCCGGTTTGCAATACCTTAAACGATTCCTATAGCGTTTTTTCGGTAATCGCGTGATTGAACTTAAGAAATTTATTGATCTTGCCTTAGCTATTCAGCAAATTCCAGCACCTACTTTTCAAGAACAAGCCCGTGCGGCTTACGTGTTTGATTTGTTCAAGAATACCCAAGCAGATGATGTCTATTACGATGAAGTCGGCAACGTCCATGCAGTGCTAAAAAGCAACTCTGCACAGCCTGAATTGTACCTAACTGCGCACCTAGACACGGTCTTTTCAGACAAAACCGACATATCTTACCAGCAAATTGACGACACAATCGTAGCGCCTGGAATTGGTGATAATTCCATCGCTGTTGCGGCGCTTATTTGGGTCGCAGAACAAGTAAAACGCGAAAGCTTAAATCGTTCGCTACACCTAGTTGCTAATATCTGCGAAGAAGGAAATGGAAATCTTAAGGGAATGCGTTTCCTTTGCGACAATTTTCAACAGCAGCCACAAGCCATGATCGTGCTAGAAGGTGCTGCACTTGGACATATCTATCATCAGGCCATTGGAGTGCACCGGTTACGGCTCACCGTTAACGCAACAGGTGGACACTCTTGGGCAGATTACGGCAAAGCCAGTGCCATTCACGAGCTCGTAAAAATCGGCGCACGCATTGCGCAACTTAACTTAGATCGTCTACCGCATGCTAGCCTGAATATTGGTCTCATCAGCGGTGGCACCACCATCAACACCATTGCCTCCGAAGCATCAATGGAAATCGACTTGCGCTGTGTAAAGCAAAAAGGTCTGGATAAACTGACCAATATGGTGAAAAGCTGTCTGCCTGCAAATCGTAATCGCACTTGGACTTACAAAATAGAGACTATTGGGCAACGACCCGCAGGTGAGTTAGCGGCTGATCACGCATTAGTAGACTTGACCCGCAAAGCTATTCATCAAGCTGGCTGGAAGCAAGTGGAGCTTGTTAACGGCAGTACAGATGCCAATATTCCACTTAGCAAAGGCATTCCCGCCATCGTGACGGGCATTACCACTGGTGGCAACATTCATCGTACAGACGAGTACATTGATGTCGCGCCGATTACCCTCGGATTGACCCATGTATTAGAGTTGGTGACCGCAGTCGCCGCACTTTCTAATGCAGAAATCGCGTTTCGCTAATAGTGTGTTAGCGGTCTCTTTTTTTCTTACGCGCCAATAGCTGACTCGCAGTCGACTGCCCGCTTTTCTGCGGGTCTTCAACAACCTCTTTGTTCGGTTGGGGAGGCTGAGGCTTCGGGGCTGTTGACTGCTCTACTTGTACCTGAGGTCGCACAGGTGTAATTTCTTCTGACACATTGGCCCGCGCCTTCGCTTTTTGTAATTGCCCGACCCGTGGCGTTGTCGGCGCAGGTTCAGTAACGGTAACCGGCTGACGTTGAAATCGAGCCGTCCAATTTTGAACATCTTCACGCGTAATCATCAGGCGGCGAAGTGCAATATCCAACGGCCAGAGCAAGATTACAAACAAAAGTAACATGGGCCAAAGCGGCTGACCCGCCGCGCGCACCGTGGAAAGATGTCGGAATGCATCTGTAGGCGTTTCAAGCACATCCCCACCAGTGATGGCGGCAACACGTTGCAAGACCGACGCCTCTTCAGATCGCAGCTGATATTCACTTGAGTATCCCAAGACCCACCCTGCAGTTTGCGAATAACTATTCACCCCACTCTGGTCCGAGATCCCTAGTAAATAGGCCCCTGGCTCAACAGCATCAAACACGCCCTGATATTGCCCCGGCGCAATCTGACGCAACGCCGCCACTGATTGATTCCCATTTGGCGTCACAACATTCGCTTGTAAAGCCAAATTGTTGAGATAGTTCCCCGCGAGGTCAATGGCGTCAATGGTAACGGTAGCCATAGTGCCGGACTGACTGACATCGATAGTAAGGTCAGACTCAAGCGTATTCGAGACAGACCCCAAAATAATCTGCTGCCAGAATTGCGCATACTGCTCCCAACTGACCCAATCCGCAGCCCAGCGACCGGTCGCATCTGATGTCCAAGCTACGGTACGGCCTAGCCCATATTGCCAAGTTGCCAGCAGAGGGTCGTTATACCCTTCGCTGGTATTTGACACTAAGATTGTGTTAGCAGTGCTCTTCGGGCTGGTGCCAACGTAGCCACGCAATGGAGGGACAGCCGTAATGCCTGCAATCAGGTCACTATTGCCAGATTGCAACGGGCTAAACACCTCTTCGATAAGGTACGCCCGCGTCGCAAGCGTGGTTTCTTCGCTAAAAATTTCCGGAATACTTTCAGGCTGATTGGTGAAGTGATAACGCCCATTGCCAGCATCTGCCAAATCTGGCAAAAACTGCGCCGCATCATTGCCAACGCCAATAGTGGATAGCGTAATGCCAAATTCGCTATTCAAATTGCGGATCATCCGAACTAAGCCTGTGTCATCAGCACCGCCATCGGTGAGCAATATTACGTGCTTGATCTCACCTTCATCTGTGGTCAGTGTCCGTGCCATCGCTTGCACCCCTGCCAGAATACTGGTCCCACCGCCCGGACGCAGCGTCCCAACGCGGTTCAACACATCATTGATGTCACTCAGGTCGGTCATTTCCACCACCCATTGCGAGGTATCATCAAAGGCAATCACACCGACACGATCTCCAGGAGACAGCAGTTCAATTGCGCGACTGGTCGCTTCTTTGGCGAGGTCTAGTTTGTTCACACCACCGCTGGTATCTGCCATACTGCCAGAACGATCAACCACAAAGACCATCGTGATTTTGGGGCGGCGTTGTTCATCCGTCAATTGCATTTCAACCGGCAGCATTTCTTCAAGCGGCGTGCGGAACCAACCGCCAACGCCGTAGCTACGCGGGCCACCAATTGTCACAAGACCACCACCGAGATCACGCACGTATTGTTGCAACACTACCTGTTGGCGCTGTGAAAGCTGACGCGCTGGCGTATCAATCAACACCACGCTGGCATATTCCACCAAACTAGTCAGCGCAGCAGGCATGCCAGCCGGCGTGACCTGATCATACGCAATGCCGCCTGTTTCCAACGCTGCACGCAATTGCGCTGCTGGGTCAAGCCCAGTGTCATCGACTTCACTGACAAGCAGGATCTTAGGCGGCCCCATGACTTGCGTATACGTCGCCAGCGAATTGTTTTGTAACAACGTATCCTGCGCCGCTTCAACCTGAACCCGAAATTCAGAGAACCCTGTGTTGGTCGCTGTCAGTGGCAATAAGAAATTGTTCTGTCCCGTATTGAGCTCAATATCGCCTTCGTAAGCCACAGTGTCGCCGTTCAACACCCGTACGGTTGCTGGTCCGGCAGCCGTTGTGGTCACGCCTACTTCTAAGTCAAACCGTTGCCCGCTACGGACGCGTTCGGGCGCATTCGCTAATGAGACGAGAGTCTCTGCGGACTGGGCCGTCTGGAACGAAACAACATCAATCAATACGTTTGCAGACTGCGCGAGCAAGGCTGCATTGTCAGCATCACCACTGGTTACGAGACCGTCTGACAGCACGACCAACCGCTGCGCATATCCGCTGGGAAGCAAGGCCAACCCAAGCTGTATCGCACGTTCTAAATCTGTTTCTACCCGCAAGGGGACAGACGTAAAGGTTTCAATTTGTTCCCAATTTCGCATTGGCCGTTCCACCAACGCATTCGCGCCAAACAAGACAATGGCAGCTTGGTCATCCACTGGCATGTCAGCAATTGCCGTTTGAACCCAGTCTTGGGCAGCCGCTTGCGCCGTTTGTGACATCGAGTCGGATACATCGACTAAAAATACAACCGCCACGCGTTGGGTTGCGCGACTGAAGCTTGCACCGGCTAACGCAAAAATAAGCGCGAGTAACACCAAGCAGCGCAGCACTAACGCGGTCCAATCACGCGGTAACCAATGCTGTCGCTGGTGCCAAGCGTGCCACCCTAGCGGTAGGAGGCTAAGCAGCCCTAGCAAAAACCAAGGATGCGTAAACGTCATGACGTTCGCCCCAATCGCCAGCGGCGCCACCATGATGAATGCGGAAGAGTAACCTGCCGTTGTCGCTGGTACCACCACCATTCCAACAACATCACCATGCCAGCTAACGCACCAAGCCAGCGCCAAAATTCAACGCGTCCAGTGTTTTGGTCAGCATCTGAATTGGCTAACGCAGCTTGAATAACTGGCAATTCAGACTTAGGCGCAATATTGCTCTCTAGCGTCGAATACAAATTGACGGCAAAGAAATTTCCGTCCACCAATGTATCGGTTTCAGGATTACCAGCCGCAACCCAGTAAACGCCGAGCGTTTCTGTATCTGCAAATACAATTTCACTCGCGGAAGCAGGCACAAAAATAGGCTCCGCGTCCGGCGGAAGAATCGCGATTTCGTCAGCCGCGATATCTGGTCGAATGGTGACAGCGTCACCGGGGCGCACAATGTCACCCGCCGCATCGATGACAGTCGACGGAGTCAACCACTCAATAAGATTGGAAAATAAAATAGGGAATGCGACTTGGAGCGGTAAGTCGGTCTGGCGGATATCAAAGCCCAAGACCGCCACCCTTCGGCGATTGAGCGTCCCAGCCGCCACAATCGGCTCACCATTCAGCGTAACAATGGGTTGCAATGCACTAGCAGGGTCAAGTTGCAGGGGCGAGTAGGCCCCAAACTGCACGTCACGCCAGTCAAGAAAGCGCTGAATTGGATGTTCTGCTTGCTGGACATCAGTCGCGCCAGCAACTGCCCGCGGTTCTGCTACATCAATCAGGGCGTTTCCAGCAGGTGGATTGATTAGCAGCGTTTCACCATCGGGCCACTCGGCTGGCACAACGCCATCAAAAATGTAGACATCAAAGGCTTCTTCTGGCAGCGTATTGGCATCATTCGCACGGAATGCTGCCACTTGCGGCAGTGCAGCCAACACTTGCTCTACGAACAAGTTGCCATTTTCTGAAATGTAAAGCACCCCACCGGTGACTGGTGCTCGATATACAGTCCAAGCAATGTTGTCAACTTCAAAAATATCGAGTTGATCTGACCCAGACAGCGGCGAGAGCTCAGCCCGTAATACGCTGGCTGGCCAAGCATCCATCACCACGGTTTCAGTGCTGTTTGCCGCGACCGTAATTTGACGAGCATGAAACAACTCATCGTCTAAAAACAAAGACAGCGTGGCGTCTTTGTCTGTCGCGCTATAGTTTTCAATTGAGGCCAATAACTGCGGTTGGTCACCATTGGTCGCCCGGAGCGCTAAAGCCCCAACCCCAATATTATCGTCAGACGTCCCAATAGGAACGTATCTTAATTCACCCGTTGTTGGCACCGTGACCTGACTAGGCACACCGCCATCAGAAATAATCACAGTCGTGACTTGATCCGCACTCCGCGCAGCGGCACTCGCAAGCGCAAAGGTCGCATTCCAATCTGCCTCGCTGGGCGTGACTGTCGCATTTTCAATGGCTAAACGCAACGCCCGTTTATCTGTTGTGGCCGAAATGAGCTGGCGCGGCTGATCGGCAACTAAAATAACCGTTGCTTCAGCTTCATCACCGAGCGTGTCAATCAGAGTTAAGGCTTCGGCCTGCGCCAACGCAAAGCGTGATGGCGCGACATCCGTCGCCTGCATTGAGGCACTTGCATCTAACAAAATGACTAACTGTCCACTGGTGACACCTGGTGCCCGCTGAAATGGACGCGCCAAGGCAACAACCAAGCAAAGTAGGGCAAGCAGTTGTAACAGCAGTAACCAATTACGGCGTAACCGCTGCCACGGGCGGTTAGCCTCATAATCTTGCAGCGCTTTTTGCCACAGCAGCGTGCTAGACACCATCTGCTCACGGCGACGGAGCCGCAGCATGTAGAGCAAGATAATGGGAATTGACAATAACCCAAGCGCCAGAGCCAAAGGATTGAGTAAGTTCATCCTCTAAGCACTCCAATGGCGCGTAAGTTGGCCAGCACAAAGGTGTCCCACGGAATAGCCGTGCTCGTTGTGGAAAAGATCGCGCCGCGCTGCGACACATACTGATTGAGCTCCGCTTGAAATTCAGCGAGAGCGGCTTGATAGCGCTGGCGCAGGCGAGCATCCACCGTGACTTCGCGCATGGTATTCGATTCAACATCACGCAAGCGTAGGTCACCATTTAGCTGCGGGCTCAGTTCTTCGGGAGATAAGACTTGTAACAGCGTCAGCGTATTACCGCGTGCGAGTAATGCATCTAGCCCTGTTTGGTAGCCGTCTTCCAGCAGCAAATCGCTCAATAAAATAACCAGACCAGGGCGCGGCTGCTGGGCAGCAAATGTACGTAGGCTAGCATTGAAATCAATTGCTGGAGTTGGCGTTTGTTTCGCTAGCCAGTCCAGCAAGCCAAGCGTCTGTCCCCGACCGCGAATTGGGCCAAACTGCTGTTGGGCACCAATGATATTCAGCTGAACCCGGTCATCCGTGCCGAGTGCGATATAACTCAACGCACCCGCAAGCTGAAGCCCATAGCGCAATTTGTTTTCGGCAATCGAGTTACGCGGCCAATCCATGGAGGCACTTGCATCAATTAGGATGTACACCGCGAGGTCTTCTTCATCCTCAAACAGCTTGATAAACGGTTTTTCTAAACGCGCAAACAAGTTCCAATCCAAGTGGCGGAGGTCGTCACCTTTGACATAGTTGCGAAAATCTGCAAATTCAATCGATGTGCCACGGCGCGTAGAACGGCGCTCCCCCTGATATGCCGCACTCCGGACGCGCCGCGACACAAGCATCAACTGCTCAAGTTTACGGAGGTCGGAATCAGAGAAGAGGGAAGACATAGGGTCTTTTTCAGACACAGTTTCAGGAATATTTGATGAGTGAGGAGTGACGAATGAGTTCAAGATCACTCGTTACTCCTCACTCATCAGCTTCTATTGCGGCAGAGTAGCAAGCAAGCCTTGTATTACATCATCTGCACTAACGCCATTCGCTTGTGCCTCAAAGTTGAGCAACAGACGATGGCGTAATGCAGCAGGCGCAACGGCTACAACGTCTTCAAACGCAACGTTATAGCGCCCGGCTAGCAAGGCAGTGGCTTTTGCCCCGAGCATTAGTGCCTGCGCCGCACGCGGGCTAGCCCCAACGCGCACATATTGTTTGACTTGCTCACTAGCTGTCTCTAACTCTGGGTGTGTGGCAACTACTAAATCGGCAATATAGCGACTGACGTGTGAAGCCACCGGCACATCACGGACAAGCTTACCCATTTCAACAATTGTTGTGCCATCAGTCGCGATTGACGCTTGCGGTTGGTCCGTGCCAGTTGTACGTGCCAGGATCTCCACCAAACTAGCCGCGTCTGGGAAATTGACGTTGACTTTGAACAGGAAACGATCCAGCTGCGCTTCTGGCAGCGGATACGTCCCTTCCATTTCTAACGGATTTTGCGTTGCCAATACAAAAAACGGTGCGTCTAGCGGATAGGTTTTGTTGGCAACCGTGACGCGTTTTTCTTGCATTGCTTCGAGCATTGCAGACTGCGTCTTAGGCGTCGCCCGATTGATTTCATCCGCCAGCACTAAATTTGCAAAGATTGGCCCAGACTGAAAGCGAAAACCACGCCGGCCTTGCTCATCCTCATCCAAAATATCTGTTCCAATGATGTCCGCTGGCATCAGGTCGGGCGTGAACTGGATGCGTGAAAAATCAAGCGACAGCACGTCAGAAAGCGTACGCACCAGCATGGTTTTCCCTAGCCCCGGCACACCTTCTAACAGCACATGACCACCGGTGATGACACCTATCAGCACATGCTGAATGACATCGTCTTGACCAACAATGACCTTTTGCAGTTCAGTCTTGATATTGGCTGCGATTGTTCGAAATTCTTGAGGAGTCGTCATTTTATTTTTCCCACGAAGGGCACTAAGCATCACTAAGACGTTCAAGAAGCCTCTTGGGTTTAGAATAAACCTTCGTGCAACTTCGTGATTCTTAGTGGGCAATTTTCTAAGGTTCTAAAAGTGTGAAATAGTCGCGCACAACGCCACGTAATCCGACTGGGACGTCACCGTTTTCAATAGCTTGACCGGCGGCTTGTGAATAGTCGCCAAAGACTTCGTTATAGGGCACAAGCGATGTTTCATCACTATCAGGCAGGCTGCGCGTTTCGGCCAAAATGTCATTTCCGTCTGTCGTTTCTGTATCACTCTGGACTTCAACTTCTACGCCTTCGCCCCCGCCGATGCGCTGTGGGGCAAAAATCTGCTCAAAAGCACGCTCACCATTTGAACCCGCATTCCCTTGATTGACAGATTGATTGCCTGCTTCACTGCCAGACTGATCACTCCCATCAGAACTACCTGATCCGGAGCCAGTGCCAACACCGCCACCGTTTTGGCCTTGCGTATTACTCTGACCAGACTGTCCCGATTGTCCGCCATCAGTTGCATTGCCAGCACCTGCGCCGGGCTGCCCAGTATTAGATTGCGCTTGCTGCGTGCCACCCTCTTGACTAGACTGCCCTGCTTCAGCAGCAGCCTGCGCAGATTGTTGTGCTTGGGCCGCTGCGTCTGCCAAAGATTGCGCTTGTTCAGCACTAGCTGCGGTGTCAGAAACTGAACTGGCCGCATCTGCCAAGGCCGCTTCTGCTGCTTGTGCATCGCCAGCGCGCGCTGCCTCTGCTGCGGCTGAAAGCGACTCAGCGAGTTCGCCTGTGGCACTATTGAGTGCTGCAGCATCAAGTGAGTCTGCGAGTTGGTCAAGTTCGGCTGGGTCTAGCGTTTCAAGATCAGCCGTTGCCAATTCGTTAGCCGCGGTCTCCAAATCGCCAGATTGCAACGCATCTGCCGCCTCTTCCAATGCTGGACTTTCTGCCAATTGTGCCCCGACATTCTCTAAGGCCTGCGTTTCTTGCTGAATTGAGTCAATGCCAGAGTCACGTTCAAGCTGTTGTGCGGCTTGATCAATGACGGCGGCGGCCTGTTCTGGGGACAGCTCTTGCGCCTGTAGTTGCTCAATTGCCGCTTCTAGCGGTTCCGTCAATTCAGCAATCTCTTCTTCGGTAAGGTCAGGAATCTCTTGGAGTTGCTCTGCAATCTCTGAGAGTTCTGTCACTTGTTCTTCAATTTCTGCCGCCACTTGTTGATTTTGAGCAACGGTGTCAAATTGCAAACTGGGTGTGTATAGCAAGGCCGCTAATAAAATCCCAGCAAGCACCAACGCAGACGGATGCCAACGCCCAATGCGCAACGGCAGTCTGTCTTTTACATTTATGGTGTCTAGGACCTTGAGCGTGTCGGCTCGCTGTGACTGAACTAATGCTGAGTCTGGTGCGTTTTTGAGTTCAAATGCCGTTGTCAGTCGCTCTGACAAGCCTAATTTTCGGTCAAGCTGTTGGCGCAGGCGCTCTGGCGAGATGCGGCGTAACCAACCGTAGCAAATGCCTAAGACGGCACAAAACGCTACACACCCAAGTGACACGTTGCGAACGGTCGTTTGGGTCAACAACGGCATTAGCCGAGCAGCAAGGGCAAGCCCTGAAGCCATCGCTAATCCCAGCAACGCACCTCGCAAACCCCAAATAAGCGCTGCGTGTAATTGCACGCGGCGGCGTAAACGAAGATATTCAGCTTGGATCGATTCGAAGGCTGATGCAGACAAAACGAGGAGGGATTAGCGCTCTTTGCGCCGCACGAGATTGGTGGCAATCACAATCAAAATTGTGCTGAGCAAAATCGCAAACGGCACATAGATAAGCCAAGGGGATGGTAGCCCCACTGGTGCGCCTGAGGGGAGATCAAATGTCGTCCACCAGAGCGATTGCTCCTCTATTAAGATCAACTCTGAGGTAACACTTGCTGCCGCTGGATTGGTCGCAATGAGCGCCCAGAATGCATAGAGCAGCAGGATAGCAATACCATCTGGCGGAGCGTTGACGCCTGAGAAAAAGGCCGCGGTGCCAGAGCCAACGCCAATCAAAATCATGATCGGCAAGATCACGATAATAAACATGATCACTGCATAGCTCAGAATAGTGGCACTGATCACGCGTTTCGTCAGACATGAAAGTAAGACACCAAAAGCCGAGAACAAGAGTGCCGTGACAAGCAAGATGATGACGCTTACGAATAATTCAATCGGGGAAACACCACCAATGAAAAACACCACACTTTGCAAGGGTAGCGTCGCCAAGATTAGTAAGCCAACAAAGGCAACGGCGGTACCAAGCTTGCCTAGCACAATGCTACGTGCCGACAGGGTCGTAGTACGCAACAAGTCGTACGTTTGACGTTCACGTTCACCGGCAATACTGCCAGCCGTCATTGCAGGAGTCAGAATGGCAATAAGGAAGAGCTGTAAGCCAAAGGTAACAGCGAAGACCGCTTTGCCAAACGACTGGCGGTCTGCAACATTGAAACCGACATCGCCGGAGCCAATGAAGGTCGCATACAAAAACAGGATAACCATCGTGAGCGCAGTCAAGTACACGCTCAGGATCACCACACCACGATTACCGCGCATTCGCCCACGCAGTTCTTTGACTACAATTGGATTGGCTAACGTGCGCCGAAACAAATTCATTGGGTTGAGACGCGCAGCCATTAGTTCACCACCCCGCGAGTCGCGCGCATAAACAAATCTTCCATGTCATGCGTCGTTTCGCTGAATTCAAGCACAGGCAGTCCAGCCTGAACCAAGGCGAGGAGTAAGCCACTCGCGGCAGCATCATCGCCTGTGAAATCCACTAGTAACGTTGATGTTTCTGCACCGTTCTCATCAATCGCACGCTGCACTGCAGCCACATAGTCTTGCTGCTCTACCGCGGCTTGGGCTGCGTTAAAATCAGTGTCTAACAAACGCAACTGATATTGTCGGGTTGGCACTAGTGCCCGTTGCATGTCTGCAATGCCACCAGAGGTGACGAGCTTGCCGGCCTCAACAATGCCAATGTCACTGCATATTTCGGCGACATCTGCCAAGATGTGCGTCGAGAAGAAGATCGTTTTCCCCATCCGCGCAAGTTCAACCAACAATTCGCGAATTTCAACCCGTGCGCGTGGATCCAAGCCAGAGGCCGGTTCGTCCAAAATCAGCACTTGCGGGTCGTGTGCCAAGGTGCGTGCCAAAGCGAGGCGCTGTTTCATCCCGCGTGACAGCGAGTCAACCATTGCATCGCGCTTGTGTGGCAAGTCAACTAATTCAAGCAAGTCACGGTTGATCACTGCGCGTTCATTCGCGTCGATGTCATAGCAAGCGCTAAAAAAGTCGAGGTATTCCCAGACCGTCATATCGTTGTACACGCCAAAGAAATCTGGCATGTAGCCAATGGCTCGCCGAACGTCCCGCGGGTTCTTTGTTACGGAGTGTCCAGCAATGCGGGCATCGCCTGCGGTGGGTTCCATCAATGTGGTCAGCACCCGCATCGTGCTGGTTTTTCCAGCGCCATTGGGGCCAACAAAGCCATAGATGGCACCTTCAGGCACACTGAGCGACAAATGATCGACAGCAGTCAGACCCTTGTAGCGTTTGACGAGATTATCTATTTCAATGATGCTCATGGGTTCAACGCTACCGTAAAGTCTAATGAATACAACTCAATTGATAAGTCATTATTCAAGATAGACATCAGCACATCAAAGCTGCCGTCTGAATTGACATAGTCATTGGGGTTTTCAATATTGACCACACTGCCCGTAATCGCAATCTGGTCCCAACTGTCTGTTTGAACATTGAACACAGAAATTTCAGCATCCTGGGTCTGATATGGCAAACTCCAGTCCAAACTCATTTTCAGCGTCTCAACGTCTGCAAAATCGACGCTGGTCTTGGGGCGATACGTCACTTGGAATTCACCAACGTTATAGAAATAGGCGTCGTAGATATTGACATAATCCCCAAACAACGCATTATCAACAATTTCATATGTCATGAGGTCTGGCGTGAGGACTAAAGTGTTTTCATCTCCGGCGCCTGCTAATGTTGGCGTCAGTTGATAGATATACAGCGTCAGATCATTTGTGTCGTAAGAGACATTGTCTAAGCCAATTTCAAGTGGGCTTGTTGCCTGCCAGCCAAATAAGAACACGCCGCTGCTCAACTGCGACCAGTGCGTTTCAAAATACCAATTCAAAATCTCACGTTCGCGATACGTGTCACGGTCTATTGTGAATGCAGATCCAAGCATCATCTCGATGGCACCTTGGATCTGTCCATATGGGATGTTGTTCGGGCCGCCAAACTGAAGGCCGGTTCCAATAGGTGTCGCTTGCCCTCCAAACGATGTTGTTTCCACATCGATGGCGGTGGTACCAGACAGCGGCCCTTCTAGCGTGCTGACATCGCCACGCACTAAGAGTGCTGGGCGTTCAAGTGTTAGGTCTGCTGGCAACGTCAACTCCCCTTCAATAAATACCAACCCAGCATCTTGCGTTTGCTGGAGTTGGGCAGAGACCACGGGGACATCTAAGTTGGTTTCAAATCCGAATGAGCGCAAGCCGGAGACTTCAACCTGCAAGTCAGGGATTGTGGTGATGGTGCCTTGGATCACAGGGTGTTCGCCAATTGAGGTATCTTGTCCGCCAAATGTATTGCTCATTGCCATTGGCAACGCAGAATTTGGCAGCGTAACATCATAGGTACTGCGGCGTGGCGAGTAGACACCAGCCACCCCAACCACTTGTCCGCTAGTTGACTCAGCAGCAGCCGAGATAATGCTCAAGCGATGCAACGTTGGCGTAATGCCACTCCGGCTATAGCCGATGCCATAGCTAAACAATGAAAACAACAGCACTAGCGCCGGAATTGTCACCCACGCCCACGTCCGCTTCTTCATCCGCTGCAACACAATAAAGTTAATTGGCCCCAACACCATGATGTACACACCCATAAAGATACATAGCAACAAGGCACTTGGCGGCAGCGCATCCGGCAGCGCATTGACGGCGCTTTGTAGGTTGTACCACTGGGTATATTCAGCCACAGACTTTGGCGTGTGTGCAGTTGGGATGGTCGTTACAAACCAATCGGCAAGGCCGTCCCAATCGTTGATGGGAGCTAGGGTTAGGTCAAACCCAATGACGGTGATGCGCCCTTTGCCGAACTCACGTTGGGTGGCCACCGGCATAATCCCATCTGTGAAGAGTGTGTTATCTACCGCGGTCGGTGTAATGGTAACAACGGCAGCTTCGACAGGGAATTGTTCGCTTTCAGCTTCTAAATCAAGCGATGTCACCTGCGTATTCGCACTAATTTGAGGCAGTAAGTCTGCCAGTGGGGCAACAGTACGCGCACTGTTAGCACCCGTGCTCAGAATAAGGTGTCCACCGGACTGTAACCATGCCTGCAGCGCTTGAAGTTGATCCGGCGTAAATTGGGCGCTGTCATAATCTGCTAAGACCAGCGCGTCTAAAGATTGCCAACCGGTTGCGATTGGCGGTAAGTCCGTAGCTTTCAATTGCGCCAACAGGACATCGCCGTTGACCGGCTCTCGATTGGTCAAAAATCCAAACGCGCTTGGACGGTCAGAGACCACCCCATAGAGTACGTCATCGCCTCGCATCGCAGTGCTTGTGGCATCTACTGTAGTGATGAGTGTATCGGCTTCGTCATAGAGGCCAACGCTGACTGTGCGCAACACATCTTCTGTTGCCACATAAATGAAGAACTCTTTATTGGACTGATTAGGGAGCGTCACGCGCCGTGACATTTGCGGACCAGTTTGCGATTGTGTTTTGCCAATCCTCAAGATCCCATCAAAATCTGGGCCAGTGTTTGAGACTGCAATTTTGACTGGAACAAATCTAGAATTGCGCTGGAAAAAGCCATCAAACCCAATTTGGGCTGTCAGAGTAATCGCGCTAGATTGCAACGGTGGCGCGGCAATAACCGCAGGTTGAAACGGTGCTGACCCAATAAGCGTCAACAAGAGAATCGGCAAGATGCAAATACGAAGCAGTGTTCTTGACATTAGTTGAACTGTACCATTCTGCCTGAGTCGATGCAACCAAAGATCTGATTAAAGAAGGTAGGAAGGAATTGCTTAATTGGTGAATGAATGAATTGGCGAATGGTTAACGGTGGCTTGCATTAAGCATTCAGCAATTAAACAATTCAGCAGTTCACCAATTTCTTTGTTTTGTCTTATTCGCCAAAAACCACGCATAAAAGTCTGTCGTGATGGGCTATATCGTAACTAATTGAATACACATATAGTTTAAGGACACAGGAAAGACGTTTAGAGCGTGCGGCAAAAACACCTCAGGTATTTATTTATGGATACCGACACATCGCCGTTACGCTGTCAGGGAAAACCATGAAAAGTAAATCAAAGAAGACGAAAATCGTATGTACGATTGGGCCGGCATCTCAATCTGAAAAGATGCTGACTAAGATGGCGCGCGCAGGCATGAACGTAGCGCGTCTCAATTTCTCACACAACGAGCACCCTTACCACGCCAACACCATTGAAATGGTACGGCACGTCTCGCAAAAAATTGGCAAACCCATTGCAATTTTGCAAGACTTACAGGGGCCAAAAATTCGCATTGGCACCTTCAAAGACCCGAAAGGGGTAAATCTGAAACAGAATCAGGAATTCATCATCACAACAGATGATATTGAAGGTGACGAAAACATTGTCAGTACGTCGTTTCGGCAACTGCCGCGCGATGCTCGGGTTGGTAACTCCTTGCTATTGGACGATGGCAATCTGCGGTTGATTGTGACCAAAGTCGATAGCACCAAGGTCTATACCAAAGTAGAAGTTGGCGGTCACCTTAGCAATCGCAAAGGGATCAATCTACCGGGCGTCTTAGTGAGCGCTCCAGCGCTAACCCGCAAGGACCAGATCGATCTACAGTTTGGGATTGAACACGAAGTCGACTACATTGCAATTTCATTTGTGCAGCGGGCGTCAGATATTTTGCAAGTGCGCGATGAAATCATGCGCTTTGACCCAAGTCGGGTCAACACGCCAGTGATTGCCAAGCTTGAAAAACCAATGGCGCTTGAAAATTTAGATGAAATCATTGAAGTTGCCCAAGGTGTGATGGTTGCCCGGGGAGACCTGGGCGTAGAGTTAGGACCACACAAAGTCCCGGCGGCACAAAAACGCATTATTAGTCAAGCAAACCGCCACGGGAAAATTGTCATTACCGCCACCCAAATGTTGGAGTCAATGGTGAATAGTCCGGTTCCGACAAGGGCAGAAGCTTCAGATGTCGCCAACGCTGTGTATGATGGCTCTGACGCCATTATGTTGTCTGCCGAGTCGGCAGTCGGGAAATACCCAGTTGAAGCCGTAAAGATGATGAGCACAATCGCGAGTGAATCTGAAGGCAATACAAAGCGCTGGGGGCGCTACAAAATCCCAGAAAGCGAAGGGTTTGCGAAGTCGATTGCGCTCGCAAGCGCCGCGCGCTCTCTAACCAAAGACGAAGGACTGAGCGCCATTGTGGTGTTTACGCAAACCGGCAATAATGCGCGGGTTGTGTCTAAACAGCGGCCAAACGTGCCAATTATGGCATTTACGCCAGATGCAGAGACCTATCAGAAAACGGCTCTGATGTGGGGTGTCGAGTCATTCCTAATGCCCCGTGCTACATCTTTGGAAGACATGTTGCAGCAAGTCGACCACATCCTACGGCAAGAAACTCCACTAGAAGACGGGCAAAGTGTCGCCATTATGGCTGGTGTCCCAGTGCACAAGATGGTGCCAGCAAACATGGTGATGGTGCATGAAATTGGGGAATATGAAACCAGCTAAGGTGTGGGCAAACATATAACAGAATATAAAAAAAAATGCTCCTGCGTATTTGCAGGAGCATTTTTCTATAGCCTACCAAGGGCTAAGTCAATGGTGCAACTAATAAAAGATTAGACATCGCTATGGATCTGTCAGTTCTTCACCAATAGAGTCCTGATCATTACTAATAGCTTCAATTACTACATAAGGAGCTGGACATTGTGGCAACGGCGGCAGAAAAACATTCTTACGCCATTCAGCATTGTCGTGGACAGCGCTGGTTATGTTTACAAATCCATAGCCTTCTACATGCTGCCCGACCAATGCGTGCCCCTTATCAGGACGTTTACCTGTTCTGAAGTCATCCCCAAGCACAAGCTCTAATTCATTTGTATTGCGCACTGTAAGCTCTGAACCTTGTGGCCAGATGATCGCGTAGCTTTGACCAGGATCTCGATAAGGTGTCAATCGAATGCAACCGTCGTAATACAGCTTCCCAGAGAAATGTGTTGATGTCACAAAGATATCTTTCCCTTCATTACTGTAGAACTTTTCGTAGTCCATAACAGGAAAAGCAAGCTGTTCCACTTGTGACTCACCATACTGGGCACAACCACTAAATGAAAGCACAATTGTAAAGAAAACACCGGCAATCAAAACCCGTTGTCGATATTTCAATTTATGAACTGTAAATTCCCCTTGATCTGTTTGCACTACGTTCATTTTGCCACACATCATACGGACCATCAGCTGTGAACAAAAAAGCTCCCGCGAAATTGCAGGAGCTTTTCTTATTTATAGGCAGACACGGCAAGCCATGTCACTACAGAGCTTAGGCATTACGCCAAAGCTTGCTGTACATTACTGTTAGAACAACCCAACAACCTTGCCGGTCTCCATGTCCAAGTCAATGTCATAGAACGCTGGGCGGGTTGGGAGTGCAGGCATGGTGCTCATGCTACCCACGAGTGGGTACAAGAACCCAGCACCAACGCTGGCTCGGATTTCGCGAATTGGAATGCGGAATCCGCTTGGCGCACCTTTCAAGTTTGGATCATGACTGATGCTGAGGTGCGTCTTTGCCATACACATTGGCAA
>JAHDIM010000414.1 GCA_020630805.1 Anaerolineales bacterium | reverse complement strand
CGCGCCGATGGTAATGCGCGCGGCGGTTTCGCCCCACCTGACAATCTGCAAGACTATGCTGACTATGCAGCGCTTGTGGCGGAACAATATAACGGCCGCATCAATCACTTTCAGATCTGGAATGAACCAAATATTTATCCAGAATGGGGCGAGCAGGACGTTAATCCAGAGCACTATACAGAGCTTCTGTGCCGCGCGTATGAGGCTATCAAAGCCGTCAATCCAGATGCAGTCGTCTTAGCTGGCGCCCTCTCCCCCACCATTGAGTTGAATGGGCGTAATATGAATGAATTCATTTATTTGGATCGCATGTATCGCGCTGGGGCTGGGGAATGCTTTGATGTCATGTCCGTCCAAGGCTATGGGTTGTGGTCAGGCCCAGAAGACCATCGTCTCAATCCATTTACCATCAACATTTCACGTAATCAATTTATGCGCGATCTGATGGTCAGCCATGGCGATGAACATAAACCAATCTGGATCAGTGAAATGAATTGGAATGCTGTTCCACCAGAAAGCGGGCTGCCACCTAACTACGGCATGGTTTCCTTAGAAACACAAGCTGAGTTTGCACCTCGGGCATACGAACGCATGAAAAACGAGTGGCCTTGGGTCGGCGTCATGCATTTCTGGTTCTTCCGTCGCACCAATGAATACGAAAAGAACCAGACGTGGTATTACTTCCGCATGGCTGACCCAGACTGGACGCTCATGCCGGTTTATCACAGCATGAAGGCGTATATTGATAACAATTAATAGCTAACGGTTATTTGTTAATTGTTAATTTGATCCAGGTCTCGTTTTGACCCACAGTTCCCGGCAAAATCTACGCCACATGATGTTCAGCAGCATTGTTTTGCTGCTGGGTACTGCGTTACGTTTCTACCGCTTAGACTTCCAATCTCTTTGGAATGATGAAGGCAATTCCGTCCGGCTTGCCGAGCGCTCGCTGCGTCTGATTATCGAAGGCGCTGGCGGCGATATTCATCCGCCTGGCTATTACCTACTGCTTTCATTCTGGCGCGACCTCATTGGTCAGTCTGAATTTGCCATGCGGAGTCTAAGTGCCTTCGCCAGCATTTTACTGATTGCAGTTGTCATCAAAATTGGCAACCGTAGGATTGGGCTCTTAGCGGGATTATTTGTCGCAGTCAATCCCTTATTGATTTACTACGCCCAAGAGACGCGCATGTATGCGCTTGAGGCACTTTGGGCAGGTTTACTGCTCTGGACAACTCTTCGATTTTGGCAAACAAAACGCACTAACTGGCTAATTGCCACAACGCTCTTCACGCTTGCAGGCCTTTACACACACTATTCATTTCCTTTTGTGATTGCGGCAATCAATAGTGTTGCGCTGCTTTCATGGCTAACTGCTGAACGGCAGTTACTACAGCTTATTCGATGGGTCGCAGGTCAAGCCCTCGCCTTGTTAGGCTTTCTACCGTGGCTCCCAATTGCTTGGCGTCAAATTACAACGTGGCCTTCTAGCGGCGAGCAAGCCGCATTTGGCTCAGCCTTGCAAGGGACAATGCGCTGGTTAGTCAGTGGCGATTATTTCTACGGGCATCTCTTTTGGATTGCCATGGCCTTAGTGCCGCTCATTCTAAGTTTGCTAACGGTCCGAAAAAGTTGGGCCTATTGGGTCGCATTTGGGGTGCCATGCGGACTGATGCTGGGATTAGGTCTATTCCAGCCGCTGTTCGCCAAGTTCTTAGTGGTCGCCGTCCCTAGTTTGGCACTGGCACAGGCTAGTGGCGTTGAACGGACCCGCGTAGGGTTACGAGACAACAGCAAACTAACTGTTGTCGCTGGGTTAGTGATGACACTTGGCACCGTTCCTACTGCACTAAACAATCTCTACACAGACGCTTCATCGTTCCGAGACGACTACCGTGCGATGGCAGCAGTCATTTCAAGCAACCCTGACACCAACCCCGCAATTATTTTGAATGCGCCCAACCAATGGGAAGTCTTCACTTACTATTATCCTGACGGTGCCAATGTATATCCGATTGCAAAACAGCGCCCAGTTGATTTTGACGCCGAGTTTAACAACCTCGAAACAATTGTCGCGGAACACAGCACCATCTACGGTTTAATCTGGGGCGAGACAGCTGCTGACCCTGAAAGAAGGCTTGAAAATTGGCTCAACCAAGCAACATTCAAAGTCAGTGATCAATGGTTTGGTAATGTTCGACTGGTCCAATATCTGACAGCCGATGCTAGCGAACTCCTACAGACTCACGGCACTGTTCCTGAGGCCGACTTCACTAGTCAGCTGTCATTACTTCGTGCTGCAATCGCGAGTGAGCAATATCAGCCGGGAGATACCATCCCAATCGTTATGGAGTGGGTAGCCCGACCAGACATAGCCCTGCGCTTAAAGCTGTTTATCCACGTATATACCGACCCCAACGCCCCGCCACAAGCGCAGCTCGACACAGAGCCGTTAGGTGGTCTACGCCCCACCGACACTTGGCAGCCCGATGAAACGCTGGTTGACCAATATGCTATTCAACTGCCGACTGACATTCCGCCCGGCACCTATCAAATTGCGGTTGGCTGGTACAACTCCACCGATGGTCAGCGTCTTGCAACGTCAATTGGGGACCGTGTGGTCCTCAAGACCGTTGAGGTCACCCCGTAATCTAACGCTAATCTAAACAATCCAGTTTCAGAATAGTGTTATTGTGGAATTGGTGGTTTGGATTATTTCGTCGAAATACCAAACAAAATCACGTTAATAGACACGATGTCTATTGATTTTTTAGAGAAGTATCCTCGGGTAAGATGCACACAATACTACTGAAACGCCCCAAGTACCGCCTGGTACTTATTGCTGCACTTGCAATTTTGACGAGCCTCGCTTGCAATACGCTCGATACGCTCAATGCAGCCATTGAACAACAAGACCCTAGCGTGCCAGTCCAGCCGTCTGAAGAACAGCTTGGCAACGCAGAAGTTGTTGAACTCATCAATCAAGGTTATGCGCAATATTCCGATGGAAACTACGCACAATCGATTGCGTTTTTCTCGCTAGCGCTAGAAGCTGATCCGCAAAATGCGCAAGCGTATTACGGCCTTGGCGCTGCACAATATAGCAATGGCGACTTGCAAGAAGCCGCAGACGCATTTACTAACGCCATCAATGCTGGCTTTGACCCGCCAAGCTGGCCATTCCAAAGTCGTGGACGCATTCTTTACGACGTTGAAAATTACGACCTTGCCCTCAACGACTTCAACCAAGCCAT
>JAHDIM010000413.1 GCA_020630805.1 Anaerolineales bacterium | reverse complement strand
ACGAATGACGGTGTACTGGGTCGGGTGTTGCAGTGCGGTTTCCAGTGATACTGCAAAGTTCTCAGCAGTCACCTCACCCCGATGCCAATACAGCTTGTGCCCGCGGGCTTCGACCTCAGTGGAGTCAGTGGCAAAGTGATTTAGCTCAACTTTGCGGCGGTCACGGGTGCGTGAGCCTTGCTTGTCTTTCCAGCGCAGTTCGTCTGGGGTGTCTTGGGTTAGGTACAACTGGTAGCTTGTTAGCTTGGGGCTACTTAGAATTTTAGGGATGTGGTGGTTTTCATCGTAGTAATTATTCCCTTGCCCGTCATCCCAGATGCCATCGCTTACAGTAATCCGACTGCGATATTGTTGCTTGTCATTGACAAAGCCAAACATGGTTTGAGTCATGTCAAGCGTGTTTGCTGTGGCGCGGAATTGCGGTGGGATGAGATCTGTTAATCGTCGAATACGCCCAGTTGAAAAGTCCAAGTAGGGCACACGGAAGTTAGCGGTGTGGCCAAACGCAATGACTTCATCACCGTAGGGGTCTACAGTAAAAAATACTGGGGTTCCGTCTTTCAGGACGCCCGTTGTGCTGTCCAAAGCACCAGTCAGTTGGAATTCAGTCAAAGCCGACTGATAGTCCATCACGACGTCTTCATTAATTGGAATGGCTTTAGCGGTCTTGAAGTTTTCAGAACACGGCACCACCCAGTGATGCTTTTTGTTGTTCATGTAGCCCGCACAAATCATGACGCCTTCAAACGCACCTTGCAGCGCATTCATTGAAATGAGGCTGACGCGCGGAGCACCTTGCTTTGGCTTCTTTGTAGAAGGTTGAAAATGAACCTTTACATGCTGCACACCAGCACGCTTGTATTGCGTTTCATTCTGCAGACTGACAAAGTCAATATTTGCATCTTGGGCAAATTGGTCACCCACTTTGAAATAGTTGCCAATGCCACGGGTTGGGGCGGGCACAATTTCCCAGCTGCCATTGGCGGCACGACGCATCCAGCCGGCTTGACGTTTTTCCATTAGCTTTTGGTATTCACGCCGAATGCGCGACTTGTCTGCCAAGCTACGGTGATAGACCGTGCGGTCTGACACGGGCGAGACCTTGCTAGCGGTGACAATTTCAACCATCCGGCGCAACATCCCACGCAGTGAACTGCCGGGGATCATTGGCTTGTGACCATCTACAGGGTCATGATTGAAAAAAGCACTGTAATCGCCACCTTTCGTTAGAAATGCCTCGCTATTTTTTCGAAGCTCATTCTTGTCTTTATCTGCTTTTCGGTATTCTTCTAGCGGCGTTTGCCCGCGAATAAATAACGGGGTGATGGTTTCCAGCTCTACCAAAATCTGGCCGCTATAGCGATCTACAGCATATACATCATGACCGGGAGGTGTGTCAACTTCAATCGCTTTGGACGCAAATGGAATGAAGTTATAGGGTGCTTTTGCAACCTTGCGGTCCTTAGGGTGTTTTGGCTGGCTGGGGTTACGGTGAATAGGCCTACGACTCATTTGACACCTCTGGCGTAAGTAATGTTTCTGTATCTAATTTGACAAGGCGGCTAGCAAATACAGTCGCTAACCCTGTATCTGGGTCAGGCTGCACGTAGTGGTTGACATGTAGCCGCACTGGGTGGTGGGTGGTATTTTTACCTGCGGCCACTTTTATAAAGTAGTCTTTGGGAACATCTATTGGCACGGCGTGGCGCATGCCTTGGGCTCCGTCGCCCAAGAGCGTGAAGTTGCCATTGCTCTTCGCTTCGCGGCGTGAGCCCCACAGCCATTGCGCTTCTGACAATACATTACAGGCAAGGGTGCCGTCAGGCACGTCTTCAATTAGTCGCCAGCGGTAGCCCATTTGGGTGCGCCACACAAACAGTTCAAACGCTTCATGGAATACGCGTAGTTCAAGTAGCTTGCTAGGGGCAAACACGGGCGCATTGTCGTAGATGCTGTTAGAAAATGTCCAACCTGCTGCGTCAAAGCGCCCCCAGTTGACACCATCGGTTTGGTGCGCCAACAGATAGCAATTTTCAGGATTTATTTTGCTCTTTAGCCAAGCATCCCAGCCTTGAAAGTCGGCAGTAGATACTGTTCCCGTTTGCGTGTTAATACGATGTTGTGTCATTTACTGGTCTCCCCGTGCGACCGCAGCAGCTTCACACATTTCCATGAGCCGCGTTAGGCCTTGCTGGAAGTAAGCGTCTGCATGCCCGCTCTTGAGTTGCCCATTGCTGTCAAGTTCAATTGTGAAATTTTCTGCGCTATTGAGGGTCAAGGTGCTACTAGTCCCTGTTAGGCGGCCTCGACCAATTCCAGACTCACCACCAATGGCTAAGTCTTGCGTGCAAAGGTCTTTCCAAACTAGTGTCAGCAAGGCAACTTCATAGTCTTTTGGACTGCGAAGCGTTACCTTTAGCGTTACATCACCACCTTCAACCGGCGATTCTGCAAAGAGACCAGTGTCTAGCGCGCCGCCGCTCCACGGATCAATACGCACACGGTTTTGGACACAATGTGGCGGCTTTGTATCTATCGCTTGTTCCGGCACTTCTATCCGGCTCGCTTGGCCACGTGTTTCAAACCTTGGAAGTGTTGTTTGGCCACGCTTGCTAATGCGCTTGTCATTTGGGCCGTAGCCAAACATGTCTAACAGTTCTGCTGGAACTTTGTACATGTCTTCTTCTTTTTCCAGCGACATCGGAACGTCATTTTCAGTGCCGCCTGCCAAGGTGTTGAAGATTTTTGTAGCTCTGGCTAGTAATACCCCTTTCAGAGAGGTTCCTGAAATAATCGGAATGTTTTCGCCATTGCGCTTGATGGTCAAGTGCATTGCGTGTGGGTCGGCAATGTTCCCTGATGTATGGCGGATCATCAGCGATTTGCCAAGTTCAAAGTTGCCACTCCAGCGCATGGTGTGGCGCTGGTCTGCTTCTGGAGGTATTGCGGTTACCTTGTCACCAATTACAGTGAACAAGTCTTCGCCGGCGTCTGTCCACGCATTGGATTCAGACCGCATATCGAAGGACAGCCAGGCTTTCAAGTCAGCAGCAGAGCTAAGGTCAAACTTAGCAACTTGCCATCGTGAGACTTTGCCAATACCCAACCCGCTCTTTTTGCGTCCGCCAAGTGGAATATTGCCTTTTCCTAACTCGGTTAGCGCATGAGCAACGCCTTGTTTGAGACGTGCATTGTCTACCCCTTTTTCTGTTCCACGGGGAATAAGCAGTTCAAAATACAGCTTGAATGTTGTGCCCGGCTGAATGACGAGC
>JAHDIM010000052.1:12234-20383 GCA_020630805.1 Anaerolineales bacterium | reverse complement strand
GCAGGTTGCCGAATTGTTGCTTGTGCGGGGTCTTTATATCATTCAATTGGGTGTTTGTGTGGTGGGTTTGCAGGGGTAAGTTGATTGGCTTCGATTTTTGCGTGCATAGCCAAGGTGTTTGGGTTTGACTTTGTTCGTCACACTCAACTTAACGCGCTGAGCCATCCATTTACACAATGGTTATACTTTTCAAATGTTCTCGCGTGCTTACAAACTTCTGGAAGTCAAACCTGACAATGCGCTGCTTGTGGAGCCAGTGAAAGGAAAATGGGACGCCGGCAAATATCTAGCGCAACAAGACAACCTCAATTTCAAATTCGCGGTCACTGGCGGTCGCTCGCTCAAAGACGAAAACGGAAAACGTCGCCCTGAACAACTGCTTTTCATTGAACAGCCAGATTTTGACGTTGAAACCCTGATTGGCAAAATCCTTATTCCCACGAACTGACGCATTCAAATCCGCTACAATTTCAGACATGAACAAAGTGCCACTGCGTCTCTTTCGATCTCCTGCACCGGATGTGTTGCCGATTGAAATTGCGCGCATGCAAGATCTGCCTCAAATCGCTTGGCGACCACAAGCGCATCGGCAGGCGTTTTACAGCTTGTTTTGGGTACAGTCTGGAGCAGGGTCACATCACCGTGACTTTGTCGGGGATGACGTGCAGCCCGGTTCGCTCCATTTTGTTGGCCCAGGGCAGGTGCATTATTGGGAGTTGACACAGTCTTTGACAGGTTATGTCGCGATTATTTCGCCAGAGTTTGAGCTTGAATTAGACGTATTGGCGCAGGTCAATTTCTTCCGCACGATCAACGGTGTGTCGATGATCAATCCCGCTGCAGAAGAAGCGGCTTGGTTTGATGCTGCCTTTGCGGCTCTACATACCGAATATCGCTCGAATTCATTTGGAAGAACGCCCAGTATTGTGGCTTGGCTCCAACTCATCCTCGTTCGTGCGCAACGCTTGGCTGAACCAGCAACTGATCCCCAAACCACAGTCACTGCAGAACAACAGTTGGCATACCGTTACACAGAACTGGTCGAGCAGTACGCAATTCAGCATCACAAGGTTGATTGGTATGCGGCTGAGCTAGCGGTAACAGTCGGCCATCTGAGTAAGAGCATCAAAAGCGCCTTGGGCACAACCGCTGGTGATTTGCTACGACACCGGATTGTGTTGGAAGCTAAGCGCTTGCTTGTTCATACCTCTGACCCCGTTGCAGACATCGCTCGCCAGCTTAACTTTGAAGATCCGAGTTACTTCGGACGTTTCTTCAAGCGCGAAGCCACTGTCACACCGCGCGTGTTTCGCACGCAATTCCCAACAAAGTACCAGAACGCGCCATCAGATTGACTTCTCCATTTGCCGCCTGATTTTTATCATTTGGGCGTCAATAAATGTCTGAGGTTTGCACGATTTCAATGTGAACGAGAATTAGCCGCGGACTAGGCGGACGAGTTGGGATGAAACAAAAAACACTCCGTCTCGTCCTGCTCGTCCGCGGCAAAAAATCTCTAATTGAATTGCAGGCCTCATCAATTAGGAGAATCAATCATGTCTAACAAAGAAAAAGCAGTTGCCATTTTGAATGCCCTTGCATCAGGCGATGCAGCCCCATTGCAGCAATATATCAGCGACGAAACCTACATTCAGCACAATTTGAGTGCGCCAGACGGCAAAGCCGCGTTTCTGGGGATGCTGCCAATGCTCGGTGACGATGCCAAGGTCAACGTTGTGCGAGTTATTGAAGACGGTAACTTCGTTGCTTGTCACACCGAATACTTCTTAGCTCCATTTGGCGGCGCACTGGTCGGGTTTGATGTATTCCGTTTTGAAGATGGTCTCGTTGTAGAGCACTGGGACAACTTACAACCGATTGTGGCAGAAACCGCATCTGGTCGCAGCCAATTTGATGGGCCAACTGAAATCACGGATCTAGACAAAACCGATGCCAATAAGGTACTTGCTTCAGGGTTCTTAACCGATATCTTGATGGGTGCAGCGCCAGAAAAGATCACGGACTACATTTCGACTGAGGTCTATCATCAACATAATCCAGCCGTTGGAGATGGCTTGGGCGCGTTAGGTGCAGCGCTGCAAGCCATGGCAGAAGCTGGCACGCCAATGGTCTATGACAAAAATCATCTGATTGTAGGTGAGGGTAACTTTGTGTTGCTCGCGTCAGAAGGGCAGTTTATGGGTGAACACGTCGCGTTCTTTGACCTCATTCGCATTGCAGATGGGCTGATTGTGGAGCATTGGGATGTGGTGCAAGCGATCCCTGCGCGTGAAGAGTGGCAAAACGAAAACGGGAAGTTCTAGGCTAGGCTAGCCTAGATGAATAATGAGGACGCTCTGCTTTTGCAGGGCGTTTTTATTTTCCATGCAACCTTCATTACAGCCATGCGTATACACCCCTGTTAGGACTTATCACTACATTGGAGGAATGCGTTGAGTTTTATTGTTGAAGGGATCTTAGAAGGAATAATATTTCCAGTATTGCTAATTGGGCTGTACGCCGTGTTTTACTGGGTTGGAAAGCTACTCTTGCCATTAGTCACGCTGGGAAATGTGATTTCGGATCGTCTCGACGCCGAAATCACCCCATGGACCTTTCTGATGTTGCCGCAAGACGATGTTTGGATGACATCGCCAGATTTGACGGCGCTATTTGGGTTGACTGTTAGCCTTATCGTAACGATAGCAATTGTTGCGGTGCAGTATGTGTAAAGTCTAACTTGCCTTGGTCAAGACCGATGCACTGTTGTCCTGATTAATACACGGATGGGAAGAGATCACGGATATTTTTCTGTTTATCCGTGTCCCCATCCGTATCCGTGTATTAAATTCAGAATCGTGACTATGGCTGTGGCCCCCACGATGCAGAGCGCAACAACTGCACTTCTTGGGTTTCAATCAGAGACCGGATGCGGCCAGCGACTTCCATAAACGCTTCATTTTTATAGACCGTTGCCCAGAACTCGCGGCGTTCAGCATCGCTTTCAAAACGCCAGATGTGAATGAGTTGGTGCAGACGTCCGGTGTCACTAATAAAGTAACCGATCAAATTATCGGTCAACCCCGCAGCAGCCAAAATTGGATAGCCTTCATTGGCGTATAGGTCTGAAATTGCGCCCATTTGGCCAACTTTGATCGAATAGGTGCGTTTTTCATAAATGTGCATTTGCTTTTCCTCGCTTTACGTTGCGCGTGATTACGCTGTCAGTTTCCACCATTGTTTCGGCTTCATCCGTTCTCCATAGCCGAGCTTTTTATCCAGCCGTAACATCAGGCCGCGCAGCTTTGTGCCTGCCAGCTTGATCCCCACCCGATGCCACCATTTTGAATAGTCTTTGTTGTAGGGACAAACGCGAATGCAAATCGAGCAGTCGCTGTTTTGCGCGGCCCAATAGCTGAAGCATTTTTCGCCGTCCACGCTCCATTTGGACACGCCTTGGATATTGGACTGATTCATCAACTCTGCTGAAGGTGCACCGCCGCGAATCGCTTTCACGGGACAACCTTTCACACAGCGTTGACATTGGTTGCAGAAGTCTTTGACGCCAAATTGCTTTGGGCTGTCATGCGTCAGCGGCATGTCCGTAAACACTTTGCCCAGCCGAATGCGTGGTCCAAATTCCTCCGTAATCAACAAGCCGTTTTTGCCGTACTCTCCCAATCCGGCTTGGATTGCCATTGGAATAGCCAGCGCCGTATCGTTTAGGCTTGCCACCGCGTTATAGCCAAGGTTGCGGATGTATTGCGCAATTGAAAGTACAACCATTGCGTCGTAGGAGTAGCCAAGCCCAGTGGCGGCACCACTCAGCGCGGAGGGCACCGTGCGGATTAGGTCATAGTCCATTGCTTGGGCAGTCATGATCACTGACGTCATGCCTTGCGTGGCATCGTTGGGGCGTGAGGTGTGGCTCTGGTCGCTGAATTTTTGGGTGTAAACCCAGCGTTCATCGTAAGCGGTGATGCCAACTAAGTCTGCGCCAAAGGCTTTGGACACATGCTTGAGTTCTGCTGCTGCGGCTTGCGGATCTTCGACCGTTTGCTGATGCTGCGCGACATCGCGATAGAGTGTGAATTCATCCGTAAAGCCTTCCCACCGATCCTGCTCAGCATTGATTTCAGTCAGCACATTGTTGACATGCCAAGAGGCATTGCGGAAAGCGTAGTCTTTTTGGGTAAACCCGTCTGCCTTGCGAAAGGTTTTTAGTGGCTCCCGATAGGTTTCGTAAAACAGTTTGTTTTTTGCAGAGAATAACCGCTCGTCCCACCAGGTGCGCCGGAAGACATCGTTCTTTTGATCAAAGCGTTCAAAGTCGGGTTGGATGTCAAAGCCTGCTGCTAGGTCGCCGACTCCGCCGTTGATGGTGCCGGTGGCAATGAGATTTGGATCTGAAGGTTGTTGAGGCATAGCAGAGAATTAGCCGCGGACTAGCGCGGATGAACGCGGATAAGGAAATTTTACAAATCTAAGATGTCAGGTTGCACTAGGGTCGTCCGGGCTGTGTCGCTGAAAAGTAGGTCACGGCTGTAGTGTTTGGTAAGGACTGAGACAGCGTCTTCGACGAGGTCTGAATTGGCGGCTAAGAAGGCGTCCCAGTCTTTGGGGGCCAAGGTTGCCACGCGTTGGGCCATGATCTGGACGAGTGCGTTTGAGATGGTCAAATGAAACTTATCAGTTGCGCCAAGGCTGTCGGCATAGGCTTTGATGCCGGTGCAGACGAGTTCTGTGGTGCGTTGGGTATCGTTGTTTTGGAGATACAGCCAAACCAAGCGTAGGTGCCCAACATGACTGAAATGTTTAGGCGCAAGAGTCTGGGCTTCAAATTGCGATAGAAATTCGGCGTCAGAAATAGGCTTAGGCGGGACTTGAGTTGCCATTTATTACCGTCCAATAAGGGCTAAGATGGTGTTGACGGTTGTCTCAGGGCTATCATCGTTAGTATAGACGATCTGCTTAGCCAAAGTTTGGTTGCTAGGGTGCGTCACAAAGTGGCGATTGAGCTCATATAAATAGGGATCAACATCGCCAAATTCCGCAAGCATCCCTTTTTGCACGCGCGCATTCAAAATGTTGATCGAGGCTTCTGCTTCTGGAGATGGCAGCAGCAGAATGACGTTGGGGTAAGGCTTGAGCGCCGCTTGCACGCGCGCGAACAAGGCTTCATCGGCATGGACTGAATGCCCACCGCCAAAGTCGAGAACACCATGATCATGATCTTGTAGAACCCGCTCCACGGCATGGGCTTCAAACGGCTTCCAATATTCAACAACGGCTTGCAAGCTTGTATTGCCTTGCATGAGATCTTCTACTACAGTTTGGTCATAGCCAATTTCAGCATAGTAGTCCCAGCGCAAATCATCCAGCGGAATTCGGGGTAACGCGAGCTGCGCTGCGAGTATTTCTGCAATCGTGCTTTTTCCCACGCTCATGGGGCCAATAAGAATAATCAGATCGTTCAAGAGTGTTTTCAAGGTGTGTTCGCGTGCGCGAAGATGTCCGCTACGGCTAAGTATTGCCGCCCTTCGTCAATTAAGCCAATTTGTAGCAAGACTAAGCCCGTTGAAACGCGTTCCATGAAGCCCCACTGCCAAATTGCGGTCGGGTCAACCTCCGTCAGATCAGCTAAGCGTTGGCAGCGCTCAATCCCCAGCTGGACTGTGTCGCCCGCTAAGAGCTCTGCTGCCCAGCCGCGCATTGGCACCGCTAGGTCACAGGCTTTCTCAGCATATAGCCCGTCTGGATCGACGAACTTATAACCGCCGCCGTTGGCAGCTAGCAGGTTATGTTCATGCGCATCGCCATGAACTAAGACACACGTTGCCGTTGCATGCGCGGCCTTTCGTTCAGCACAAAAGTCGCGCGCTAATTCGACAGTCTGCTTTGTACAGGGTTCGCCCAATTCACTCCACGTTTGCAGAATAAAGTTTGCCAGCCAGTCTGTCTTTTCTGCACCGGTCATCAATCCATGCGAATCAGATAAAGGCATCCATGCGGTATTGAGCGTTTCGCAAATAACGTCAATTTGCTCGGAAACTGGCAGCTGTGCTTGGGCTAATTGTGACCCTAGTTGCTCTACCAGAATGGCGTTGTGCGTTTCAGCTTGGGCATATAACGCCGCATAGCCATGCCCTGCCGCGAGTTGTAAAACATATGCTTCATTCGCGGTATTACAGACGTTTGGCATGCCAATTTTGAGAATTGCGGGCACACCATCGGATTGTATTGCCGGGAGGACTAAGCTCTCTGTGCCGCCCTCAAGTGCTGCGCCAACAGACAGCTGCCATTGGTCGCACAAGAGGGCAATGGTGTCAGGTAAGGCGTCAATCCACTTGAGTGCGGAGGGGCCTTGTGACGCTGCGCGGAGTTGGACGTTGTGCGGAATCCTTAGCATCGCTGCCTCAAGCTGGTTGAGCGGGGGCTGTAACTTTGGCCTTGCGGAGATTGATCCAAGTGACCCCAGCCAAAATCAGAATACCGCCCAAAACGAGCATTAGCGTCAGTTGATCATCTAAGAAAATGATGCCGCCAATGACGGCAAAGACGGAAGACATGAGAGTGAACGGAGTTACCTGCGCAACTGGATAGCGCTGGAGCAAATAGTAATACGCAGAATGCGCAAAAATTGAGCTGCCGACTGCCGTGTAGATCAACATAATCCAGCCGAGAGCAGAGGCGTTCGCCATTGCCGCGACCTGGTCAGCTTCCAATATGCCGGACAAGATCATCAGCGTTGGCCCGCCAACCATCGAGACCCATGCGGTGATGGTGAGCGGATGCACGTCCGGAATTTTTCGCACTTGGATCATTGAATAGGCTGAAAAGGCAGCGGAAACGCCCATCCATAGTAAAGCCGGAATGTCGTCAAATGCAGCGGGATCAAAGCTGATTAGCACCGCACCGATGAAAGCGATGAGTGTGCCTGCAATTTGGCGGGGTCCAACGTTCTCAGCCAAGATCAAATAGCCAAGAATGAGAGAGAAGGGCACCTCAAGTTTGCTAAAGACCGCAATTGCGCCCGTGTTTTCAGCAAGTGCGATGGACATATAGAGCGAGAGGTATACGCCAATGCCAATTAGTGCACCGATTTTGAACAGCGGCCACAGATACTCACGCGGCGCTCTGATGTAGCTGGCTAGCAATACCGTCAGTAGACAAAAGCGCAAGCCGGTGAAAAAGATAGCCGGAAATTCCTCAAGCCCGATGGCGGCGGCAATATACATCGATCCCCAAACAACGTTGACGATCACCACGAGCAAGACGTGGATCGGTTTCATAGGGGGGCGGTTAGCTCAGCGATGGCAATGCCGTTTTCGCCCGCAACACAGTACAGTAAGTAAGTACGTCCTGCCTCTTGAAAAATCGCCGGATCACGTAACTGGCGCACAGGGCTGGACGCCAATCCACGTGTTGATGGTGACAAAGGCAGGTCGCCACCTTCATAGTCCTGTTCAGGTTCTAAGACAACGACTGGTTCAGTTGCTTTCCACTCTTGCCAATCTGACGTTAGGTCAATGTGTGAAACTAAAATCCGTTCGGGGCAGTCGCCAGCATTGGTGAAAAAGACAGATAAGGTGTTGCCGTCTAGCAGCAAGGCAGAATGACGCATGCGCTCTGTAAATAATGTTGGCCCTTGAACGAAATCAGCCAGCCCGTCTTTTGATCGATAGAAAATGCCCGGCATTGCCAAGGCGTAATAGTAATCTTGCCATTGAAATACGCGGAAGTAAGCTTCGCCGAGTTCTTCCGGCAGCGCGTCAAAATTTAGTCCGTCGCTGGACAAAGCAACACGCGTGGACTGCACGATGTCCATGCCGGTTGGCGTGTCTGCACCATGGTAGTAGAGCCGGATTTGTTGAGTCGCATGATCCACATGGACATCTGGTGAGGCGATGTGCCCCGCATACAGCGATGCATCTAGCGGCAAGACGCCGGGCGTGTAAATGGTCCACGGGCCTTCAAGCGCGTCGCTATAGGCTAGGCGAATGTAGGCGCCATCGTGATGTGAGAAATATAGGTAATACGTTCCCAATCGGTTCTCAATCCAGTCTGGCACGCGGATGAGCGACGGGCCGTTGATGTTAGCGCCCATGCGGGCATCCATGTCTGGGCGGATGATAGGGTTGTTCGGGAA
>JAHDIM010000052.1:0-12134 GCA_020630805.1 Anaerolineales bacterium | reverse complement strand
CTCTACGTCGCTGCCGAGCCGCCGCGCCATGAACTGATACATATCCCAGATGACGCCTTCGTAGTTGTCAGGCGCAAGGTAGCCAGTTGTCAAATAGCGCGACTTCAGCCCAATTTGCAAGGTTTCTAGCTTTTCTTTGTCTTCTGCGTTGAACTCTTTGCACAGTTCAACGTAATCAATCGCTGACTGGTCATCAGGCTGGGCGGTGGAAATTACACCCCAGCGGATTGCAACCTGATCTACGCCGTGAGGACGCAAGCACATGTAAACGCAAGCGTTTGTTGCCAAGCCAATTACATGGTTTGGATTGATGCAGAACATTGGGGACTGACGTGTTTCTTCACGCGTTAGGTTTGGTGGGTAGGGTAAGCGTTCTGGATAGTCGGGATCGTACTTGGCCCAATAGCCAGAGTAAAGATCGTCATGCGGCATTTTGACACATAGCTGAGTCGGCGTAATTGGCTGCAAGGTCTTCGTATGCGTGGCCGCAATGTGATAGCCCTCCATAAAGTTCTCGGCCAATGCCTTCCAGTTGCAATTCCAAACGGTCTCTTCGCCGTAGACAAAGTTGCGTTTGCCCATCGCGTAGTTTTCAATGATCGGCAGCAAACCGCCGAGTTGGTCTACTAGTGGTGCAGCGTTGCCGTCCAGATTGACATAAATAAAGCCTTCCCAGACTGTGGTTGCAAAGCTTGGCAAACTACATGCTGACTTATCAAAGCCTTTGACCTGATCCATCAGTGGGGCGTTTTTGAGGTGGCCATCTGAGCCATACACCCACGCGTGATACGAACAAATAAAGTTCTTTTTGTTACCGCTGCCTGCAACCAACAAATTCCCGCGATGTCGACACACATTCGATAGCACGCGAATTTCACCGTCATGGGAGTGGGTGACAATTAGCTGCTCGCCAACCAACTCGGTGACATAAAAATCACCAGGATTTGGAATTTCACCCGCATGTCCAATACAGATCCATTCTTTGCGAAAAATATGTTCTTCTTCGAGCGCCAAAAATTCAGCCGATGTGTAATACACAGACGGCATCGTCCGTGCCTGATCGGCAGGGATTTGTTTAAGAGCGGCAAGCTCTTCACGGATCGTTTGAATAGGATTGTGCATGGGTGTCCTTCCTTGCATTTGGGACACGGATAGCACGGACACCACGGATTTTTACTGAGTTATCCGCGTTCATCCGCGCTCGTCCGCGGCTAATCTTTACTCGTCAGCTTTGAGGGCAGCAGCGTCTTTCATGGCGTCAACGCCTTTCTTCCAGAGATTGCCTTGCCACAGCTCTTCAAGGCCGGTTTCGCCGCTAGCGCCTTGTGTCGTGAGGTAGTCATAATATGACGTGGGTTTATGGCCGGTGATGTTGTAAAAGTCTGGGCTACAGCGCAGGTAAAAGCCGTTGACCAAATATTCAAAGAATTCGGCGCGGGTGCTGCCAAAATCGTTTTCAAAATCCACCATCGACTGCGCTCGATATTCGAGGTCTTTTCCCATCGCTTGACCCAGATCCGCGGCAATTTCGGCCATGGTTTGAGGCTCAGGGCCAGTGATGTCATAGAACTTATTGCCATGACGTTCTGGACCTTCGGCAAAGATGACGGCTGCCGCTTCGGCAATGTCGCGGGTTGCAACAAATGAATTGCGAGCGTCCCCAAGTGGATTGGAGAACCAGCCTTCGTTCAAAATGTTGTCACTGTCTGTCTTGAGCAGGTGATTCATGAAGAAGTTGTTGCGTAAAACGGTCACATTTAGACCGGCATCGATCAATGACTTCTCGCCCCACCAGTAATGTTGCAGCATCAATGGAATGGCTGCGCCAGCGCGGGATGCGTGTTTGTTTGCATCATAGGAGGCGGTATTGGTGTCCGCTCCCATGCAGCTAATGCGCACCACGTGCGTAATCTGATCGGCATAGCCTGCCAACACTTTGCTGAATGCTAGGTGACCTTCTAACAGCGGATCGAGCGATGCAGAGTAAAGCGCAGACACGCCATCTAGCGCCGTCGCCCAGGTGCTGTCATCTTTCAGGTCAAATTTGACAACTTCGTCTGCGCCAAGGCTTTTCAGCAACTCAATTTTGCTGTCACTGTGATAGCAAGCACGAATTGTGAAGTCGCCAGCTTGGGATAGACGCGCAATCAGTTCGCGGCCAATGCGCCCTGAAGCGGACGTGATCAGAATAATGGGGGATGCCATGAATTTAGTTCTCCTAAGTGTTGCGCTTATCTTAGAGGGATGTTTTCGTTCGTTCAAGCGATCACAGGAAACAGATTGTAAAATGCGTACAAGACCGCAAACTAACAACATTTTCTGGAGGGAATATGAAACGAATATTGATATTGATGGTCCTAGGTCTGTTGCTAGCTGGTTGTGGAGGCGATGAGTATGATGATGCAACCAACTCAGATGTTGACGAAAGCGGCTACGATGCATCTAGCCTTGCGACACTTTGTAACAATGATTTCGATGTCTCTGAAGCGGAAGCGTCTGCGACATTCACCAGCTATGGTGACTATGCCGTTATGCGTGGTGAGATTGACTCAGATACGCCATCTGAAGTTGAAGACTTATTGGCAGATAACCCAGACTTGAAGACAATAGTAATTGCTTACTCGCCGGGTTCTTCAGACGATGAAGCCAATCTAGAAGCGGCGCTCATGATCCACAACGCAGGCATCGATACCTGTGTGCCGCCGGGCGGCGAGATCAATTCAGGCGGCGTGGACTTCTTCTTAGCCGGTGAAGAACGCTGGCTTGGGGCGAACACGTGGGTCGGCGTGCACTCGTGGGGCGGTGATGACTTCAACGGTGATGAACTCGAAGATAGCCATCCTGACCATCAGCCATATTTAGACTTCTACGACGCCATCGATATTGACGAAGCGTTCTATTGGTTCACCCTCGACGCCGCTGGTGCAGACGGCATGCACAACATGACCGACGCCGAGCGCGCAGAATATGGTGTCGTGACACCATAAAAAACTAGCCGCGGATTTACGCGGACGGACGCGGATATAAACAAAAGCAATCCGTGTTCATCCGCGCTAGTCCGCGGCTAATCTTCTAATCAATCGTATAGCGCCCGCCGTTTTGAATGTCGCTGTGCATCACACGGATGAGATCAGCAGCGACAACATCTGGCGTCTTGAGCACACCATGTGTTTTCATTGCTTGAAATCGATCTAACATCGGGAAATCTTCAACATCTGAGGCGCGCAATTCGGCCTGCATTTCCGTGTCAATCACGCCAGGGCCATAGTTAATGGCGATGAACGGATTGTCACGGGCAGTTTCTTCTGCCGCAATCGTATGGATAAAGTTCTCAGCAGCAGCTTTTGAAGCGCAATACAATGCCCAACCAGGGTAGCCTTTCAAAGCCGCCCCAGACGATATATTGGTGATGACTTTTCGACTGGCATGGCCACGAAACGTGCGTAAAAAACTAGAGATCAGAGAAAAGGCTGAGGTCTGATTAACCGTAATATGCCAACTGATATCGCTTGCAGATAATTTTTCAGTTGCGCTTACGGGCGAGACCATTGCGGCATTATTGATAAACCAAATTTCATCCCAACTCTTGTCTGCTTGTTCAGCAAACAGCGTGTTGGCCACAGTGACTGCTGCATCTACATCGCTAAGATCAAGGTCAATATGATGGGCAGATGTTCCTGAGCGTGACAGTTCATAAACTGTCCAGTCATCTGCCGCAAGCTGTTGGACCAAGGCGGCGCCTAATCCTCGGGAGCCACCAGTAATGATTGCTAATTTCATTCAAATCCTCATTTAGGTTGATACATTTGCAACGCATAGCGTAAGCCAGCGTCTTTTTCTAAGCCAAGTGGTAAATACCCGAGCGTTTTACCAGCCTCATCTCCATATAAACAGCTCAAAATCGTGTCGTATGCACTATCTTCGAGACAAATTTCAATCAATTCGGCTTGCGTGTCATCGAGTGGGTCTAGCTGAATTCCAGTGTGCCATAGCGCATAGCCTTCTTGTTTTAGTGCGGCGGCCAATGTTTTGGGCCAACCGTGCTCAATGACATGCGTTGCGCGAAAGATGGCGCGGCGTGCGGCGTTGGTGACATGTTCGGCGTTCGGTGCTTCACTACTCCAGAGTAGGGCGGTAATCCAGCTACGCCGCAACTCTGCATTGCCATTCAAAATCCGATTGCATTCGATTTGCTGACGATGGGTCCAGCCGCCAGCAGCATCATCGACCAGCACTAGCGCGACGTTGAAGTCTCCATTTACGTGAGCATGACGAGCAGCGCTCTCCGTTATGGCGTGTTGTAAAAGTTGCTCAGCGCCTAGCGCAATGTAAGCATCGATCAACTCAGGCACATGCGCTTTTGCCATTGGGTTCATCAAGCTGAGTGGCAATTCCATGTCGCCACTGTCGTCGCGTAACGTATCCAGATAGTCTTTGAAACGAGCTGGCCCGCGGGCAGTCTGGTAAATCTCCAATTGCGTTGCCAATAATGGGAACATTGTGAGCTGCATGGCGTTAGTTTAGTTCAAGAACGAAAATACGCCAGATGAAAAAGTAAAATACCCTAATCGTAGTGACTTGGCTTGCCAAGTCGCGTGAAGTATTTGCATCCCACATGACACAGGTAGATCCGCGCAAAGTCCTATTCTTATTTTCCGACACTGGCGGTGGACATCGCAGTGCAGCAGAGGCAATTAGCGAAGCGTTGCAACTCCAGACCGGCCCTGCAATTCAAACAGAAATGGTCGACTTTCTTCGCGAATATTCTCCTTGGCCGTATCGGAAATTTCCGGAGCTCTACCGTGAACTCATGCGCCGACCTGCACTGTGGGGAGGGGTGTATTACGCGACCAATGGTAAGTATCGAAACCGATTTTTGACGGATGTAAATCGACTGAACCCAATGCTGATGCAACAACAAAAAGAGATGCTGCGTCGGCATCCGGCTGATCTCATTGTCTTGACGCATTTCTTTGCGATCCATCCATTGCAGTGGCTCCGCAAAACACAGTCTGTACGGACGTGTGTTGTCGTGACGGATCTTGTGACGACACATGCGAGTTGGTTTCATCCGGACATAGATCATTATATTGTTCCAACTAACGTGGTCCGAGATACTGCAATCTCACATGGAGTTGCACCGGAGAAAATCGAAGTGCTTGGGCTTCCAATATCACCGCGGTTTCGTGCAGCCCCAGTCTTGGACAAAATAGAGTTGCGGACTGCGTTGGGTTGGAACAAGGTGAAGCCAGTGGCATTACTGATGGGTGGAGGAGATGGAATGGGGGCTGTGTCTGAAAATGTTGCGGCAATTGCTGCTGCCGGTCTAGATCTTGAATTGGCTGTGGTCACAGGACGTAACCAAGTACTGGAGCAGCAACTAAGGAGAACGCCTTGGCAAATTCCAGTGCATGTCTATGGGTTTGTCCGCAATATTCCAGACCTAATGTGCGCCGCAGATGTGCTAATTACCAAAGCTGGTCCAAGCACGATATGTGAAGGGCTGGCCTGTGGTCTGCCGATCATTATCTATAGTTATCTGCCGGGTCAAGAAGTGGGCAACGTACGCTACTTAGAACAACACAAAGCGGGATGTTTTGCTGGCAGCCCGAGGGCAGTTGTCCAGCAATTGGCTGCCATTTTAGAAGCGCCTCAGACATTTGCACACCCACTTCAGTCCTTGCGTGATCAGCATCGTAATGCCAGCGTTGAAATTGCCGCCGCGATCAGATCGCTCGCAACAAAGTAGCCAACATCCGATGGCATCTTTTCGTATTTCAAGAGCGCTGGTTGCGGAACGTCAGCCAAAACGTTTACACTTGCGGTACTTTTTAAGTGTTTCGCAACAAGAATTCAGAAATAAATGCGACAAATGCATGCGAAACCTTCAGTAAAAACCAGATCTAACGTCAATTCTATTGTTGAGAATTTTCTGGTTTTTACATAAACGTTATGTATCGTTGTGTAATTCTAATTTCAGCTTTACTGCTGGTTGGCTGTCAGACTACAGCGCCAGCAGATGTTGTTGTTGCTATTCCAGTTTCATCTCAAACGCCACCGCCAGAGACGGCAACGCAGAATACCATCAATCAACTCGCGTGTGATGCGCATACATGGTTCTTTCCTGTACCAACTGACATTCGCCTTGGCTGTCCAATCGCGGCAGTTGATTCAGTGCAGTTAGAAGTGCAGCAGTTTGAGTTTGGGACAGTGCTCCATTGGCCAACTCGTAATTTGCTGTACGCCTTGTTGCCAGATGGGACCGCATTTGTCTATGACAATGTTTGGAGTACGCAACTGACTGTTGCTGAACAGCCGCCAGAAGGGCGCTATTTTCCAGTTGGAGAGATTGGGAGTGTCTGGCAGTCTGGCAAAATTCATGGGCAGCCGGTGCGAGACCGACTGATGTGGGCTACGCAGGAAACGGTTCAATATGAGTCGCAATTGCAGCCCGGAAGCGGCTATGTATGTCTGACCTTGTCAGATGGCACAGTGCTGCAACTACCAAGCGAAGTGGGCGATGCTCAAGCTTGGCGCATTCTGAGGGATGGGGCAGTGTCAGGAAACTAAGTGTTTCGCAACAAAAACTCAGAAGTAAATCGAGCGATTGCGTGCGAAACCTTCAGTAAAAACCAGATCTACCGTTGAATTTTTTCAGAAAACTTTCTGGTTTTCACATAGGACAGTTCCCAAAGAAATATTAAGGGGAACAATATACTCTAGACAAAAAGCATATGGTTTGAGTTTTCAAACTTCGCTAAACTGTATATAGATGTTCTTATAAAAGTGTTGGATAAATTAGTATTGGTAACGCCGACTCAAGGAACATTCGTATTGGTATGAACTGGGAAAAAACTGGCAAATGGATGTCACGCACAATTGTGACACTGGCTGCATCAACACCGCTACTCGACGCTTGGCAGTTGATGGAGAGTTCGCGCTTCCGAACCCTCCCTGTTATTGATTCCAAAGGCCGCTACATTGGCCTCCTCACCTATTCAGAAATCTTTCTCCAAGTCCAGCCAGAAGACAATGTCCAAGAGTCATGGCAATTTATTGTGGCACTGACTGAATCGACGGCGGGGGACTATGTCGTAAAAGATTGCCCAACGATTGACATAAATACTCCAGTCATGAAGGCCGCAAAACTGATGCGGGAATTAGGGGTTGACGCACTTCCAGTGCTAGACAACAACATGTTGATTGGCATGCTGTCTTTAGAAGACACCTTTCGCATGGCTGTGCATCAAAAACGCGCGACAGATACGCTGGTCGATTAGATCAGCCCCAGACAACATTCAACGCCTTAGGCTTTCTAAAAATCAATCCGCGCGGTTTGGCATCAGCTTGGCTTGTGCTATCAGTCCGTAATTGCAAATTGGGAAGGGCAGTCAGTGCTTGCGCCAATGCTTGTTGCGTTTCTAAACGTGCTAGGTGCAAGCCTAAGCAAACATGTGGCCCTTGCGCAAAAGTGACGTGCGCACGCAAATTGCTGCGCGTCAAATCAAACTGATCTGGATTAGGAAATACCGCTGGATCACGATTTGCACCCAAGAGCGAAATTTCCACCAACTCATCTGGCGGAATCGTGGCCCCAGCAATGGTCACTTCTTCGGTTGTATACCGATCGACAACGGCGGCTGCGGGTTCTAGCCGCAAAGACTCTTCAATTGCATTGGGAATAAGCCCATAATCTGCGCAGACCATCGCTAGTGCGTCTGGGGTCGTCAACAGGTGATACAGTGCGTTGGCAATCATTCCTTCGGTCGTTTCAATTCCACCAAACAACAGTACCGCCGCGTTTGACACAATCTGATCTTCATCTAATGCAGCGTTTGAAGCGCCGGCTGCTGCTAACAAACTCGATTCTGGATTTGCTTGTAACGAGGGCATTAGCGTGGTCTTGAGTGCTTGAAATGCGAGTTGGCCGTCTGCGCTGACTGGTTCGCCTTTTGCGACCAAGGTGACTGCTTGCACAATGGTGTCATACCACGTCAGTACCTGTTGCACAGGCGTTTCTTCTAAGCCTAGCGCAGTGACCATAGCCTGCACAGCAATGGGACCTGCAAAATCTCGGCGTAGCTCAGCGCCGCCGGTCGCTTTGAAACTTTCAATTAGCGCCGCAACTTGACGTGTCACGGACTCGGTAAAACGATTGTTAACTTCACGCTTCCGAAACGGCTTTTCAAACGGCATGCGATGCGCCTGATGGGTTGTCCCATCTAGCGACAGCATACTAGGACCGACCACTTGCGCAGTTGAAAAACCAGGGTGGTCTACTGTATAAATCTTGGCGTCGCGCATGACCTCAATAGAAAGATCATGCCGAGTCACAAGCCACGCCTTGAGTGCTGGCAGCCACGACACAGGTTCATGCGTTCGCAACTCATGCAAAGCGGGATAGACGTTATTTTCTAAAGTTTCAATGGAAAGGGCGTTGCCAATTGGGAAGCGGGTGGCGCGGGAAGATGTCATGCGCCAATTTTAGCAACATCCTTAAAGCACGAGACGTGTTCTTTGAGGCGACCAAAGGTCGTTAGGAACACGTCTCGTCAAGAGCTGGGGTTATAAGTGAATCACACCGTCATCGTTTTCAGGCTCTGACGTTTCTGCTTCAAGCAAGTTCAAGTCTTGCGTTGCCGCTTCAATCTGTTCGGCACGGGCCTTGTCCAGATAGTTACGGGTGCGCGTGACTTCGTGCGAGAGCAAGTTTACAGTTTCGCCCATGCGGGTCAGTGCTTCTTGCTTGTAAGTTGCAATCATGTCCATGCTTTCATAGACATTATCAAAGGCGCGTTGCAATGTTTCAACATCCACACTTGAGGTTGTGGCTTGACGGTGGACTTCTGCAGTTTGCTTCTTCAGCAACTCTGACGTGCCTTCTACAATACTGGCAGTGGTTTTGTTAACCGCATTGACCTGATCTAGCACCTGACGTTGGTTAGACAATGCCTGCGCCACCATCACGCCAGTGCGCAGTGCAGACACGGTTGTCGTTGTCGCGCGATCCACACCCTTGATGAGTTCAAGGTTGTTTTTGCGGATCATGTCCAGTGCCAAGTAGCCTTGAATGCTAACCGCAAGTTGCGTGAGCAAGTCTTGGATCTTTTGGCGCAAGTAGAACTGCATCTCTTCGCGCACAATGCGAGCTTTTTCCGGATCTTCTTGTTCGATGATGGCCAAGCGCTGGTCAAGCCGTTGGTCCAATTGCTTGCCGACATAGACATACTGTTGCAAGCGCTCCATTACCATCCAAAGATTTTCTTTTTCGATCTCAATGGTCGCGTTGTCTTTCGTCAGTTCTTCTTTGCCCTGATATAAGGCCGTAACAATTGAGTCAAGCTGCTTTTGTGCAGATTGATATTCGTTCAAATAGTTCCGCATCCGACGACCCAGCGCTCGGTTGCCAAACAAACGGCGCGGTGCCAAAGTCTTGTTATTTCCAGATGGATCTAAGTCTTCGACCGTTTGGCGTAGCTCTACCAAGGCCTTCGATATTTTTGAATTTTCATTCAACCCGCCAGACTTGAGAGCGCGCACAGGTTGGTCCAACATGCGGTTGGACATCGATGCCGCTTTGCGAATATCTTCTGAACCCAGATTGTGAATTGCATCGACCTTTTGGACAAACGTTGGTGCGTCTTTTTTAGAGGTCACTACTTGATCAATAAAATTTGCAACTTGCTTGTCGAGCTTGACCTGATCTTCAGGACTAATTTTGATCATCCCGTCAGCGCTTTGCGTTGCTACAGGCTTAACGGTTTCAGCAGGTGTAAGTTTCTCCTTCATACGTTCAGGAGGGGTAAGTTGAGTCATTAGCAATATTTCCTTTTCTTTAGCATATATTATGCTCTCATTATATATATTGCGTATACGCAGAATATCTCGGAAAGTTGGATAAATATCGGCTAAGTATAGAAGACAAGCAATTGTGACATTGTTAAGATGTAAGAGCGCCTGAATTTACTTGTACGCGGATAATTGGGATCTCTCGGATGTTTAGATGCATATCCGCGAAATCCTCAAAATCCGTAGCCAGCCTGAATGAAATCGAACGCGTACAAATTTTAGAAACACTACATGTCCTACCGTCCAGACCATCCCCTATTCAATCGGATACAGCAATGGCGTGCGCAAAGCAAAGACCGCAAGGCGCTAGAAGCCGAGATGCGGCAACAAAAGCGTTTACCGCCAGGTCAACGCCTAACGCTCAAATTTCCGGTGCTGCACATTGGTCGCCGCCCAACGATAGATCTTTCTACATGGTCCTTCAAAATTTGGGGTGCGGTAGAAACGCCGGTCAAGCTGTCTTGGGAACAGTTTCAAGCGTTGCCACAAACTGAAATCAAGCTTGACCTGCATTGTGTGACCCAATGGAGCAAATTCGATACAGTCTGGCAAGGCGTCAGTCTCAACACGCTAAGACAGGAAGGCTTACTCACCCCCAAAGCAGATGCCACCCACGTATTACAAGTTGCAGATGGCGGCTACACCACAAATTTGCCGTTGGATGTTGCGTTGCAGGACAATTTCTTGCTGGCGACACACTTCAATGGCGAACCGCTCACGCCAGAACATGGCTTTCCGTTACGTGGGGTCACCGGACATATTGTGGGCCGACATGACCTCGAAGATGTCTATTTGTGGAAAGGTGCAAAGTGGGTACGGGGCCTCAAATTGTTGACAAAAGATCAGCCAGGCACATGGGAAGTGGGGGGCTATCACAACGAAGGCAATGTCTGGGCAGAAGAGCGCTGGGGCCGCCGCTGATCGGCGCAATCTAGAATAGAAAAAACACCAATTTCTTGACACTCAAACTTCGGCCATGCTAATATATACATCTCGACGCGGGATAGAGCAGAGGCAGCTCGTCGGGCTCATAACCCGGAGGTCGTCGGTTCGAATCCGGCTCCCGCAACTACATTAGTAGTGTTTAGAGGTCATAGTTAACTATGGCCTCTAAATTTTTAAAGATATAGGAGTCATTAGTAATGCTAATGTGTTGTTAGATTTGAAAAATCTAACAAGTTTCAATCTGTTTGCATTAAAACAGCTTGGAATGTTCGGATCAGACGAAAAAAGTTTTTAGCCAAAATTTCGCTCAGCTGAATAAATTTTATTGGAGCTACCTGACATATGTCGGGTGGCTCCTATTTAATTTAATTCCACTGTAGAGATTGGCTGCTTCTGCAGCGGGATACGAGTGTTCATCAGGAGTTTCGTATGAACAACAATCCCTACCCACGGCGATTTTCGAAATCGCAACGCCAAGCTATTTTCCGTTTAGCAAATGGAAAATGCGAAGACTGTGACCAGCCTTTGAAAAAAGGTTGGCACGCTGACCACAAAAAACCATATTCCAAAGGTGGTGCAACGGATGTTCAGAATGGACGTGCGCTATGCCCGCCTTGCAATTTGAAGAAGGGGGCTAAAGATGAATAGCCAACCTCAAGTCAAATTGCGAGTATGGCAAGCTGCATTCTTGCAAAAATATATTCAGCATGAAGTCGCGAACTTTCTCTTGGTAGCAACACCGGGTGCTGGGAAAACATTTGCATCCTTAGCTGCGATGTTGTGGCTTAAGCAAAATAATTTTGTTGATCGAATTATTGTTGTTTGTCCTTCGAGTCACTTGCGTACACAGTGGATTGAAGTAGCTACAAAGCTTAATATTCACTTAAACAAGCTTGAGCCGGATGAAGATGGTTATGTCCACCTGAATGCTGACTACGGATATTCACAAAGCCAAATGAATTTCGTGTTCAACAGTATGTAGATTATATGAGTTCGATTTACGGTGTAGAAGGTGGCGCTATAAATCTGATGTCTGGTGTCATAAGCTGGTATCCGTTTGAATATAATGCTGAAAATGTCCCAAACGAAGGAACTGAATATTTTATGGAGTCAGAAAGTTATGGTTTTAAGCCAGAATATACCGATCCAAATATTACAAATCACCAAGTTAACCACTTTTGGTTTTATGTACAGATCACATATTTATGTGGTGGTAAAGTAGCAGAAATTGGGGATAGCATTCATGATGCGCCTGGTAAAGGCGGAACTTCTGACCAAGATAGAACTCTGACAAGTAAATCAATTAGATTAGGGCAATTGTTACGAAATGGGCTTATTCG
>JAHDIM010000051.1 GCA_020630805.1 Anaerolineales bacterium | reverse complement strand
GGTTTATATATACCGCTCTTTTCATACGCGTATTTCTCTACAAAACTGGCCCAATAGCGTAGCGTGTTGATTGCTAGCACAAAAATGCCAATGATGTACGCCAACCCCAATAGCAATATGAAAGCGCCAAAACATAGAACCAATAGCAAAATAAATTCAGGAGTTAACATCATACATTCACTCTATCGGGTGCTATTCACTTGTTCAATCTTGAAATATTGGAGGTTTAGAAGTGATTCAGGCCGAATCGGTCCGATCCACTGAGGAAACGCTTTTTTTAGTTGGCGTGCAACGACACGAGCCGATCTGCAAAGGCGTCTGGCAAGGTTACGATGTTCCCATAGCGTAAGGGAGCAACGCGCTGCTGCCCATTGTATACCGCCTGATCTGCGAAGCTGAAATACAGCAAATTGCCATATTTACTGTCAAGCGAAAACTCACGATACACAATGAATTGGCTGTCTGGTGTCCACAACAGACTTGTATCTTTACTATTCAGCGAAAACAGATCAGTCAATTCTTTTGATGCAAGGTCATACCGCACCACCTGACGATCATCGGTCCGTCCACGTAAAAATACGATTGCGCTGCCATCGGGAGACCAAACTGGGGCATACCCAATGTCAATGATTTCCACCTCAAACGTCTCTAGATCTAAGATCGCCACTCGGTCAATATTAGTGTTGTAGACAAGGTGAGTAGAGTCGGGCGCCCATGATGGACCTGTGTGAACATGCCCACCTCGGCGAAAAAAACGATAATCCGTGGCGACGGTTGTGAAGACTTGTTGGGTTACATCAAAGATTTGAAGCTCAGGTCCGTTTGAGGTCACAATGCGCGTGCCGTCTGGAGACCAGCGCCCAGGTGCATGGTCCTTGCGCTGAGTCCGGTTTACATCTTCAAAGACGACATTGAGTTCGGCATCAAATATGACGAAGTGTGCAGCAGCATCTGGAGCCGTTTTTGTCTTGCTTTCGGTGACGATGAACTGTCCATCCGGCGAGACATCAAACGCGCCGAAGTGCTTCATTCTGTCATCTTTGTCAGCAAACAACAGCGTATCTTGACTGCCATTCAGCGGATAAAACCGCCCACCAGTGGCCAACACCCAATCGTGTTCAGCACCGGCAGCAGCCAAAGCATCTGGTGAACGAGTCACACTCAGGACGGCAGTCGGCAACTTGCTGAAATCTACTAACGGTTCAGTTGCAGCCAACGTGCAGCCCAGCAAACCGAATACCAATACTAAATATGAAAATGCAATACGATAAGTGAACATGAACAATACTGAATGAACGTAGATGCTAACGCATTAAGTTGCAAAACGTTAGACACTCAGTACTGTATAAGTCACATTCTAAACCAGACTATAACGAATTTAGAATGTTTCAAGGGCAAAAGTTAGTAGGCTGTCGCTTACAAATGGCGCTGAAATGCCGGTCAGGCCCTCCATTCTAGCGCTGTTACCACCACATAGATGCCAGCAATAGTCTTCACTGTAAACGCATAGTGCATCAGATTCTATGAAATCCTTCAGAGCAACATACCGAAAAGCTAGAGGATGCAGAACCAATCTGATGGCAAGACTAGCGCCACAACAACATTAGGTGAATGCCACCTAACAACGCCCCACCGTAAATCCAGAAGCGTGAGAAGTTGCTATCAAAATTGATGAGTGGATGCTTGCGTAAGACAAAGTGCGCCACTGCATGCAACATCAAGAAGATGTCGAAGCCCATTTGAAACGTGGGTGACTGCCATTGCCATACGATCCAAACAAAGAGCGGCAGATGCAGCGCGGTGAAAATCTGATATTGCCGCTCGTCACTGAGGCCAGTCCAACTCAGAAACATTCGCCACTCTTTTTGGTGAATAGCATCTAACTCATGCCCAATGGCGAGCATACCAACGTTTACAAGAAAGAGAAGATCCAATAAAGTGTTCATAACCGTAGTTTAGGCAAAGGTATGCTGCTATTGGAAGCAGAATCACTGCCAACTACTGCCAACTCTGATGATCTTAGCAACCGATGTGCACTATACCGACCCAACTGCGCTTGCAGCTGGTGTGTTATTTACAGACTGGCAGTCTGATGCAATTACGCGCGTGGTGACAACGCCCATTACGCAAACAGCGGCGTACCAACCTGGAAATTTTTATAAGCGCGAATTGCCGTGCCTGCTGGCATTACTTGCAAACATCCCGGAGTCCCTTGATGTCATTGTAATTGATGGGTATGTGACATTGGGAACGGCCAACAAGTCTGGTTTAGGACTGCACCTGTTCAATGCGCTTCAGCAAACGACACCTGTAATTGGCGTTGCAAAGCGTCCATTTCAAGACACGCCTGCAGACTGTGCAGTACTCCGTGCCGACAGTCAAGCGCCACTGTATGTAACCAGTGTTGGTATCCCCTTGCTTGACGCTAAACAAAAAATCGCCACGATGCATGGCGATTTTCGAATTCCAACGATATTAAAGAAAGTAGATCAGGTCTGTCGCGGTATTGCTTAGGTCACCGCAGTGCTGAATAAGCATCACTGCCCAGAGAATAGCGGATCTAGGCCACCTACTGCACCACCACACCTTCCACTTCTGGCACGGCGTAGATCAGCGGAATACTGATTAGCGTGGTCAAGCCTTTGATGATGACATTCGCCCAGAAAATTGAAATCACAACCGCAGCAGGCAGGACACCCCAGAACGCCATCAGACAGAAGAAGAATGAATCGATTGGCACTGCGGCGACGTTAGAAGACAGGACGCGCCCCCACTGATACTTTTGCCCGAAGCGATTGACCCAGCGTTCGTAGACTTCACTATCAATGAATTCTGAGATCACTTCTGCCACAATCGATGCAAACACAATTCGCCAGACTGGGGCGAGCACCTGCGCAAATTCAAGCTGTGGACCGACCATCATGTCAGCAGGCATGTTCGATGCAACCATAAAGACCAGTGCCATAATCAGATTGATGACGGCAGCGGCGATAATCAACGTCCGAGCAGTTTGCTTATTGGTTGTTTTGTGGACCAAGTCACGTAGGGTAAAGGTGAATGGATAAACGAGGGTCCCCGCGTCAACGGAGAAGCCACCTAGCATTACAATGCGTAGGCTGGCGATGTCGGCCATCATTTGGGCGGCAACATAGGCAGCGCAAACAACGACCACTATAGAAAGGGTCTTTTGTTTCATGGTGTTTTAGTTCCTAAAAAGGCGGCAGGTTCTACGACTACCGTATTCAATTGAAAACGCCCGCTCAAGACGAACGGGCGCGGAATTCTAGCAAGGAGCGATCAACACGTCAAACGCGAAACAGTTTGGCGTCTAAGTGCGGCAGCAGTCCATTGACTGCGGTGGTATGCATCTGCATCTGATACGTGAGCATGTTGCCACTAAGGGTAAAGATGCGCGTTGTATCAATCATTCTGGCATCATTGATTTGTGATTGACTTCTAAATGTCAGTTGTAAGCCACTCTCGATTTGAGCATAATGCCCAGTTAGCACTTCCCCACGCCCGCCACTCTGAACATTGATCAGTTCAAGACTATTATCTTCTAGCAGCCGAATAAATCCACTTTCCCAATGTGAGGTTTCCACAGCTTGGTCTGCATACTGTTTATCCGTTTTCTGCATATAGTGCAGTGTCAACGGATCACGCTGTTCAAATTGTAACGACTCAAAGTAGACAAAATCTGAAATAGTTGGGAAGTGCCCTTTTCCTTCTCCCCGCCATTTCCCAACGAGCGGTTCCCAAATGTTAGTCATCGGTTGCTGTTCCTAAGAAATTCAGAATATGCGGTGCAGCCTCAGCAGCACACTCAATGTAGACCAATAGTTTTGCGTGTTCAATTTCAACGAAGCCTTTGAGATTCGCAAACTGTGTCGCCATTTTACGCGCATGCTGTAATGGAAATGTGGGGTCATTAGCCCCCCAAATCAGCAATGTGGGTTGGGCAATATTTGGATGCACCTCACGCAAGCCATCAATGACGCCCCAATCTAGACCACGTAGATAGTGACTGAGACCTTGCATCCGTTTGAATGATGTCACAGTCGGTGTGATTACAGCGGCTTGAAACGTTCCACCTAACAAGTCACGGTCGTAAAAACAGTCCCGAAACGCATGCCGATAAATTGCTTGATTTTGAAACAGACGTTGAAAAACGTAGGTGCTAAAAGGCAAAAACATTAGCGCCCGGCTAAGAGGAATATTGGGCGGACGCTGTCCAGGGATTTCAGTATTGAACAGTACCAACTTCTGAAGGTGGTCTGGATCCGCAATAGCTAGCAGGCGCGAAATTGAAGCGCCAGTATCATGCGCAACTACATCATAGGCTGTCAGACCGAGTGCCGCTGCAAACTGCTTCAATGTCTGCGCTTGACCCGGAAATGTAAAGTCAGTTGTCGCACGCCATTCTGTGTCTCCACAGCCGGGCAAGTCCACAAGATAGCACGTGTGCTGCGGCGCAAGTTTTCTGGCTAAGCTGGCGTAAGACAGGCTATTGAAAGGCCAACCATGCACAAGCAATACTGCCGTGCCCTGCCCGACTTTGCGAAAGGCAAGTCGGTTTCTATTGATGTCAATCTGCTGCTGTGGAAAGGTTAGTAACCAGTCTAGGTCTTGCTGTTGCATGGGGACGCTCCTCACGTTTGAACCGTGACCCAAGCTTACAAGACCTAGTCATGGATAGGCCAGAAATTACCCTGCCAACTTCTGCCAATTCAACATATCACTCTAGCCAGAGTTCCATTGCAATTCTGTTTTGCGGATCAAGCCCTAATTGCGCTTCTGCGGCCAAGATTTCTGCGAGCGGTTTTGGCAGCAAAGGTTGTGGAATTTCCAAGAAGCCTAACCGCCGATAGAAGGGACCATTCCACGGCAAGTGCCGAAACGTTGTCAGAGTCAATCTGTCGTAGCGCTGTTCTTCGGCCCACTCACGCACCGTTGCGATCAACGCACGTCCGACACCACGACGTGAGAACTCTGGCAATACGTCCATTTCTGTAATGTGGATCACGTCATCCACGACATCTACTAGCACAAACCCAATTGGGTCTTGCGTTGCTTTGTTGCGGGCAACCCATAGATGATTGCGATCTAAAGCGTCTCGAAAAAATTTAGCAGGATGACAAGTTTGTCGCAGATTTGCTGGCAAATCTTCGTCTGGAAAAAGGGTAGCGGCGGCAAGCTCAATGTCTGCCAACTGCGGCAGGTCAGAGAGGCGCGCCCGTTCAATTGTGTAAGTGAGATACATAAGCGTAGCCATGTTGCAATCCTAATTGCAATCATTTGGCTGGACTGCATCCTAACCAAGACGCCTAGATTCAGTCAGCTAGCCGTGGTGCATTGCTAATGGCATCCTAATTCCAGCGTCGTTTAGTCGTTGGTTTCATCCTGTTGGCGTTGCTCATACTGCCGCAAGTTCCGCGCAAACAGCCATGCGTTTGGACGGATAAGCGGCTTGAACATCAGCTTGAAAACCCAGTTTGGCAGGCTAATGCTGCGCTCTTCCAACGCCACTCTAGCACGCGGATGTTGTGCTAGTTTAGGTCCTTGCGATTTATATTGCGCTGCTGACGTCCACAGTTCAAGCTGATGGAGGTGTTTCACATTTTTATACCCGTAGTGCGCGGGAGCAACAAGCCGCATTGGTGCACCGTGGGCAATATCAAGAGGTTCTCCATTCAACTGATCTGCTAGCAACACGTCACCTGCCAACAAATCTTCAAGATCCATGAAATTACGATAGCCGTCCTGCCCGCGGAACACCCCGATCTTGATTGTGGTGTCAGCTTTGACTAGCGGTGCAAGCAATTCGCGGTAGACATCACAAAAACGATATCCACTCCACTTGAGATTTTGAACAGTCCAAGTTGTTACACAGTGAAAGTCTGAAACTTGCATAACGCGCGGTAATCCAGCGAATGCTGTTTCGTCTAAGACGATTGTGTCTAACACGTCGCCTTTCACTTTGAGTCGAAGGTGTTGAGGTGTTCTTGGGAAGCGGTCAGCAAAGGTCGCCCAGCCAAATCTGGGAAACTGTTTCGATGCAAATTGTCCAGGAGGTAACGGTTTCATGTGAGGCGTTTTGCGTGCATATTGACTATGGACTGGTTGCTTGCTATTCTCTCATTACTGCCGTTTAGACGTTTAAATATGAGGGTTCTAATTTGCTATGAGCACATACACCATTATAGAGTCTGCAACTATTCCTGCTGCCGCAGAACGGGTCTATCAAATCTTGGCTGACTATGAGGACGCGCACAAAATCATCTTGCCCAAACCTTATTTTGAATCGATGGAAGTGTTAGCAGGAGGTCAAGGCGCTGGCACGGTGGTTGAAGTCAAGATGAACGTGTTTGGATCTAAACAGACCTTCACGCTGACGGCCTCAGAGCCGGAACCGGGACGCATTCTGGCTGAAGACGACAAAGCGGCCGGTATCTCCACAAAATTTATTGTAGATCCTATTGACGCTAACCGTTGTAATGTCACCATTCAGACGGTCAATCAGACCAAACCAGGTGTGCAAGGCTGGATTGAAAAAATGATCAACCCAGCAATTACAAAGCGGATTTATCGCGCTGAGCTAGCGAATCTTGTGGACTATGTGCAGACGACGACCTAGAGACTACTTCCCACGCTTATAGTCATAGGCAAATACAGCCAGCAATATAGCAATAATCAGTCGCGTGACGACCTGAACAGTGTTTCCTTCTGGAGAAACCGCATAAAACACACCTAGGGCCAAGCTTGCAGCCGCGCCTGCATAGGCTAGGGTCTTGATAACTTTTGTTGTGTCCATCGCTCACTCCACGTCTTTAACGCGAAATGCCATCACGACGAGCGTTATCCCCACGCCAATGAAGGCGATGTTCGAGAACAGTGGTGTGGAGCCAAGAAAGCTCCCGACAGCTGCAGCCACAAAAAACATGACTGCAGCAAATAGAAATAAATACGATTGGTTATTTTTCATACAATGACAAAAGAATATTCACTGAGAATTCAAACCATCCATCCAGTTTTTGATGCGAATTGTAGTTGAACACTCAGCGGTAGTTTCAAAATTCTAAGCAAAGGTAACGCAATGCTGCGCTTATATGCACTCTCAGACCTTAGACAGACTGAGGCTTGCCCTCTATTCTGGACTAATGATTAGCCCCCAAATTAGTAGCACAAAACTGTAAAGCAATAAAATAGCCCCCAACACGATTACTAAAATCAACCAGATTGGTGGTTGGGCTGATCCTAGCAAGGCCAGAAGCGTATTGTCTGCAGCCTCCGGAAAAAGCATTGCGGCAAGGGTCAGTGGAATTGTCACTATCACCAACCGCGGTGCTTGACTGTAGCCTAGTAAATTCATTATTTTTTTACGGGTCAAAGTCTTTCCAAACAGCATAACAATCCAGCGCAAGACGGTTGCTGAAATCCAAAGCATTACCAAGCTAAGACCAAGTATGAGCAGAAAGCCACCAATTTTTTCAATGATCGTCTCTCCCGAAGCAAGGGATTGCCCCTGGCGTTGCAGGCGTGCATACGCAAAGTAACCATTGATAAGCCCACCTACAATAAAAAATTCATGCTTTGGCAAATCGATAAGAGTCTGCCGTGGTCGCACAATAATTTGCCAAATTGTTAAGAGTTGTGTCTTAAAACTATTCATTGCTTAGAATTTCTGATCTCAATCACTCACTACCAATAATGATGAACAAGTTCACGAATGCGGGCATCGTAAATCGCTTTGACAGCAGCCATTGTTTCGTTCGAAAGTGCTGGCAAGTCTGACACTCCAAAGTTTTCTGTCGCTTGGTCTACTCGTTTAGCACCTGGAATTGCGCAAGTGACTGCATCAAACATCAAAATCCAGCGTAAGGCAAACTGCGTTAGGCTCATGCCATCTGGCACAATTGCTTTCAGTTCTTCTACAGCGGCCAAACTAGTTGCATAGTCAACGCCGGAGAATGTTTCCCCCTTGTCAAAGGCTTCCCCGTGGCGATTAAACTGGCGATGATCGTCTGCATCAAATTCTGAACTCAGGCTGAACTTACCCGTCAACATCCCAGATGACAATGGCACTCGCGCCAAAATACCAATATTTTTAGCCTTGGCTTGTTCAAAAAACAGATCTGCTGGCCGTTGGCGGAACATATTGAAAATAATTTGAACAGTTTTGACGTTCGGATACTCAATCGCTTTGAGGGCTTCTTCCACTTTTTCAACACTGACACCATAGTGCTGAATCTTTCCTGCCGCCACTAGGTCATCCATTACGCTAAAGACTTCTGGACGATAGAACACATCGGTTGGCGGGCAGTGGAGTTGAACCAGATCAAGACATTCGACATCTAAGTTGCGCAGGTTACGCTCGGTAAACGCGGTCAAGTTTTCGCGGTTGTATCCCTCAGCGACATGCGGATCTAAGCGGCGGCCGATTTTTGTAGCGATCCGAATCTCAGGATGATCTTTGCGCAGCTGACCTAGCAGTCGTTCGCTGCGACCATCACCATAGACATCCGCAGTGTCGAAAAAGTTGACGCCCATTTCAACAGCTTTGTGTAAAGCCGCTAACGATTCAGCATCTTTGACCGGCCCCCACGTACCACCGATTGCCCAAGCGCCAAAGCTTGTGGCGGCGACGTCCCAGCCGGTACGGCCTAATGTGCGATATTCCATATGTGTTCAATGCTCCTAATTGACTGTTTTCCCTTGAATCATACCGATGTATGTCAATTTTGTGTGACGCTGTTTTATACCTAAAATTTACGAGCTCTTGTCGACCTTTGACGCTCTTGGTGTTGACTGTTATTCTCCAACCATGGCGACCTTACCTGCTGTGCTCATCGCTGCGCCCTTTAGTGGCAGTGGCAAAACTACGCTGACTACTGGCATTGTGCGTGCATTGACACATCGAGGTAAAGCCGTAGCCCCATTCAAAGTCGGCCCAGACTACATTGATCCGACGTACCATGCGTTAGCAGCTGGCCGCCCTTGTCACAACCTTGACAGTTGGATGTTGGGCGAAGATGGGGTTCAAACCACATTTACAAGTGGCGTTGTGCAAGACACAGACATTGCCATTATTGAAGGCGTCATGGGCTTGTTTGATGGAGCCACGGGCGAAGGCATCACGGGGAGTTCAGCCCACATTGCATTGATGCTCGACATTCCTGTCATCTTAGTCATTGATGCGCGTGGGATGGCCCACAGTGCCGCCGCGCTGGTCAAAGGGTATAAAGACTTCGATTCACGCCTGAATCTTGCCGGTGTCATTCTCAATCGGGTTGGTTCCGCCCGTCACGCCAAAATCTGTCAGCAATCGATTGAAACAGAAACTGGTGTTCCCGTTGTCGGATACATCGAGCGCAATGTGGCGCTTCAAATTCCAGAACGTCACCTAGGACTTGTCCCAACCGCCGAAAACGGAGACTGGGAACTCTTCATCGAGACGACTGCTTTGCAAGTCGCGCAAACCGTAGACTTGGAACTACTACAGACGATTGCAGCACAAAGCAACTATCAGAGACCAGCAGTCAGACCTCAGCGATCAACCATCAGCCATGTTGCTTCGCAACCGCTTCGCGAACAGCCATCAAGTCTCAAAATTGCGCTTGCCAAAGACGCCGCTTTTTCATTCACGTACGCCGCAAATGAGACCCTGCTCACACAGGCTGGCGCAACGCTCTTACCATTCAGCCCCCTTCAAAACGAACCAATTCCTGAAGACGCGGACATGCTGATTTTGAGCGGCGGCTTTCCAGAGCTGTATGCTAGACAGCTAAGTAAAGCCACTAACTTCTTTGCGAGCTTAGATCAGTTTCGGGGATTTATCTACGCTGAGTGTGGCGGATTGATGGTGTTGACACAGGGGATTATCGATCAGCAAGATCAATACTGGCCAATGGCTGGGCTACTGTCTGGCATGGTCCGCATGACTGACAAGGTTACTCTTGGCTATAGACAGGTCACTGCAATGCTAGACAGCCCGCTATTTGCAGCGGGTGACACCATTCGTGGGCATGAATTCCATTATTCAAACTGGCTTGAACGACCCGACTATCTACCTTATGCCTATAAAGTTGAACCGCGTAGCGGATTAGACGGCTTTCAAGCGGGGGTACGCACGCGCAATATTTTGGCGTCGTATATTCACTTGAATTTTCACGCCAAACCGGAGATTGTGGAGCGATTGCTTAATCATGCTGTAGTTGCGCGCGCTGCTTAGTCTCATTTGGGTAACAAAATCTATCAGGCTAGTGCCTCTGGTGGACACTGATGAAACTAATACGCAGATTTTATTGGGTAGGCTGAGCTTGTCGTCCGGAGGTAAGGCTTGTCCGCTAGCCGAGTTGCGAGTGTAATCACGCCCGGCTTCGACAAGCTCAGCCTACTCTATTTCACTTAGTTTTGAACTTGACAGGACAGGGATTATCCAGAGCTAAAGCTACTTCGCCACCAACACCTGCTTCAAAATATTCCCGGCCGCACGAATTGACTTCCCTGTCATCGAATTCAGCAACACAATTGCGCCTCGCTCTGTTTTCGGATCAAAATACATCAATGTGAAGACACCCGGATCGCCACCGTTGTGCCCCATCAGGCCGTTTTCAACATTCCAGATCAATGCTTGCATTTCGCCATCCTCTTGCTCAATATGCGCCAACTGATCGGCGAGCATGTTGTCTACAGACTCGGCGTCTAAAATCCGAACGCCATCCAACTCACCTTTGTTCATAATGGCAGCCAAAAACCGGCTCAAGTCTGTAATGGAGCTGTGTAAAAAGCCATCTGGCCAAGTGAGACAACCTAAGTGCCCGTACGGTCGTTTCAACCGTGAATAACGCATGGCCACATCTGTTGACGCACTTATGTCGGACGCAAACCACGCTGTGCGCTTCATGCCAAGTGGTTCAAAAATTTTCTGGTGCGTGTATTGTGCAAACGGAATTCCCGTTGCGCATTCAATGACATAGGCGAGCAAGGCAGAGCCGATGTTGGTGTATTCGATTTCAGTTCCCGGTGCCGCTGACAGAAAATTGCCGTTTGCATTGTAATGCGCCCCACCTACGACTAAATAGGCATTGAGAAAATTGCCTAGCTGATCTCGCACATCAGTGGATTGGTAACACTGCATATAGGTCAATGTGCGGTCTTGAATGCCTGAGGTATGCGTAGCCAAATGCCATACTGTAATTGGCACCGCTTGCTCAAGACTCGGAGTCTCAACGGCAAACGGCAACACCGTATTGATCGGGGTGTCCAATGCTAAAGCCCCGGTCTCAATTGCTTGCATCAGCGCAACAGCAATAACAGTTTTGCTGACAGACCCCAGCGCAAAGGCTGTGTCCGATGTCACTGGCGTTTGGTCTGTGACATTGGACACGCCATAGGTCGATGTCCAAGTGACCCGACCGGGATGCACCAATGCAACAGCAGCGCCAGGTGCAGGTTGTCGTTCGAATTCAGATTGGATGAAGGCATCTAAGTCGTTGAGGGCGAGCCCATTTACTGGCTCCCGTTTGCGACCTTGCGTAAACGGCAAGTCACTTAGGTCAAGTAAATACGCAAGCGGGCGCGGGCGGAGGAAGAAAAGTCCCGAACTAAGTGTGCACAGACCGATCACTATTATGCAAAGTAACAGCCACATCATCTCTTTCTTCTCTCCCTTTTGTAATTAGGCCCGCCCAAGATGGGCCGTAAACCAAAACGGCTCACCCGTTTCTAGTCCCAACAAAGCCCACTGAAGTTCAATAGCTTGCGCATAAAACTTCGCACGGGGCAACACAGTAGCCAAGTTCGGATAGACTGCCGCCATTTTTTCAACAAATGGCAATCCATAGCTATTGATCAGAGGCGCAATGTCAATTGCTGGATCACCCACCCCTGCGACGCCAAAATCTAGCACGCCCATCAGCCGGGTTTTGTCACAGTTGACCAGCAAATGGTAAGGCGCCAAATCGCCATGAATCAGCGCTGGCGCATAAGCAAAGTTCTTGGGATCATCAATAAACGTATTGAGCAACTGGTCCGCCCATAGCTTTTGATGGGGCATTAGCAGGGGATACACAGTCTTCTCAATTCGCATACGTAGAGCTTGCCAGCGGTCTTGGGTAACTGGTGCTAACGTTTTAGGCAATGTATCGAGTTGGGCGTGAACATCAATATTGTGCAGTTCACGCAGGAATTCGCCGACACCGAATGCCAGCTTGTGTTGGCATGCACGCGGTTGTTGCTTGAGAAGCGGGTTCAGAAGTGGCCTACCATGCAAATAGGGATACACCACATACGTATCGCCTCGTTCAATTGGCGCTGGAACGGCAACAGAGATATGCGGCGCAATAAACGCCAGCAACTGTAGCTCAATGTCTAAGATTCGCTTGTATGAAGCTTGCTTGATGAACCGAAAAACCAGCGCGTTGTTTACAATCGCGACATCGTTAACCAACCCGTCTTGATTAATCTCTAAGGTTTCAATGTCAAGATCGGGGCGAATTTCTTGAATGCGGGTTTTGAAATCCGTGGTCACTTACCCCCCCGTTTCGGTTTTATAGAGTTGGAACCCACGGGACTGATAGTTATTCAAAGCGCTTGGATGGTCAAGCGTACAGGTATGCAGCCACACCCGCTGGGCGTTGTCCCATGCAAACGCGCTTTTGATGGCTTCGGATAGGAAGTAGCCGCCATAGCCTTTGCCAATAAAGTTAGAGGCAAGCCCAAATGTGACAATCTCAACGGCAGCCTCTGCTTGCTGGTTGAGTTCAAAAAAGCCCGCTGGCGAGCCATCGACATAGCCAACCCACGTGCGCAAGTCGTCAGCCTCTGCATAGGCTTGCCATTCTTCGTCTGACCATTTGAGCTTGTCAAACCAACGCCATTTCTTTCCGACCCATGTGTACAAAAACCGATTGTATTCCCATTGCTTGGTCGTGCATTCTTTAACTTGCAGCCCGCGAGACTCTGTTTTGGCCTTAAGCTGCGCGATGTCTGTAATTTGAAGATAGTATGTTGTAACGCTCATAAATGTAGTTTGTTACATCAACGCAAGTGCAAACAAAACCGTTGCAATGCCACCAGCAATTGCCCGCACATGGTTCCAACGCGTCCATTCGGTTTGATAAACCCGCCAATACGCCTTACCAGCCTCGGTTGCCGCATCGACATCATCCAACGCATTGTTGCGCGGAACGTGATACGCCATTGTCAGAATGACCACGCCAAATACATAAATCAATGCGCCTAATAATGCAAACAGATTGCGATCACCTAGCCAACTCAACACAAAAATAGCGATTGATGCCACCCCTGTTCCCATGTAAAACACAACAAACAACGGATTGACGATCACATCGTTGATGGCCTGCATCGTACGGATGCTGTGGGCTTCATCTTGTTTCGCCAAGACAGGCATTACCGTGTTAGAAAAGATGAACAGTAAACCGGTGGAAATCCCTGCCCCCAGGATAGCGAAGCAGAGCAGGATCTGGAAAATACTCACTCTTCTTTACTTTGGCGAAACCCCATGATGCCCATCAGCAAAAAGGCAAGTGCCAATACGAGCAAACCAATTGCAACGGTTTGGTTATATTGCCAATTCGCTGCACCTGCGACAACAAAGCCGACAGCAGCAATAATAAGTGTTGGGTAATTTGATTTCATCTTTTCCTTCCTTTGTAGATCAACTATAGATCAGCATTTGATGTTGCCAACAGATTATCGTCTGATCATAATTGTTTCAATGTAATGGCTCTATGCCATTTCATACGCTTGACGTAGCCAATTGATGACATCAGCATCAACTTGACGAACGTCCGTAATTGCAACTTTGTGGGTGCACATCCCTGAGAAAACCTTACCACCTTCCAAGCGTCCTTCTGGTTCAACACCTTTGAGGTTCAGACCAAGATCCACGCGTGTTTTTGTTGCGGCTTTGACAATTGCAAATTGCTTACTGCGACGCAGGCTCACATAACTTTTCTTTGGAGCGAGCTCTACATCTGCACCGAATTCGTGGACAGCAGCTAGCACAGCGTCATAAATTGGCTTCAGGTCTGCTTTTGCGCCTGCATACTGTGCGTCCACGAGATCTTCTTTCGGGGGCGGCCCACCTTCCGCTTGCTGCCGATACAAACTTGAGATGGTATTCGCGAAGCCATGTGAAACGCCATACTCGCCTTTCAACAACTTCATAATTTCACCGTGCTTTGCCAGCCCTGCGGTATCCAGCACCTGATACCATTCGGTCAGAGCTTTGCCAGTTTTTTCTGGCATATTATTGATCATCGTGTCAAGTTGAGACATCGCATTTTCCTCCGCAATTTTGTATCGCTCGCATCTTGCTGCCCATTATAATCAAGGACACCATTATGTCTGAACCACGCACTTTTTCCACTTCAATTCTGATCGACGCGCCAACCGCAGAAGTCTACACCTACCTTGCGGATTTACCACGCCACATTGAGTGGAACTATCAGCCGTCTGAATTGATACCTTTGCAAGATGGCCCCATTCAAGTTGGCAGTCAATTTTCAACGGCTGAAGACGTCCCACGAGATATGCCTGCCATTCAAAAGGCCATGTTTGCGGTGTTTATGCCCGTTATGCGATTTATTTTAGGTATGGAACACAACACCATTGCAACGGTTACCGACCTCACGCCAAATGAAAGAATTGCTTGGGAAGCACGGTTACCAGCACGCAAAGGCGATGTAATGCGGATGAATTGGGCGCTTGAATTAGCCGAAATTGATGGGCAAACGCAAGTCACACAACATGGCACGGTTGCACCGCCAGCTAGCAGCCCGTTTGCCCGAATGGTGAATGATCAGTTTGTAGAAGACCGGAAGACTGAGGTTGCGGGGAATTTAAGGTTACTAAAAGAAATTTTAGAGCGCCGCGATTAGTGCTTCCCTAAACAAGGTCACACGTTTCAAGTGAGTCACACCTACAAGCTAAGCTCGCTTGGAGCAACGCCTGCATTTGCTTGGCTTGCGCAATAATCGCATCTAACTCAGCCATTTTCGCGGGCACATTTGCTTTCCATTGTTGCGAACGTGCAACATGCGTGTTTGCCCCAGTCACCATGGCTTGGATCTCAGCAAGTGACCACCCTGCACTTTGTGCCACGCGAATCATCTTCAACTGTTGAATGACAGCTGCGCTATAAACCCGGCGGCCATTGATCCGCTCCGGCTCTGGTAACACTCCAATACTTTCGTAATATCGAATAGTCGAGGTCGCAAGACCAGCTTGTGCGGCAACTTCTCCAATTAACATTGATTACAACTCCTTATGCGCGGTTCAGACAAACCTGTTCAGAATAATGCCCTTGACTTCAAGTCAACTTGAAGATCTACACTCCTCAGCATCAATTCATCATAACGCAACTTTAGAAGGAGAATCTCCATGACAACATCTGACAACGTGGGCTTAGCTTGCTCAATTACGGATCGGACTGCGTTTGAAACCCGTAGGCTGAGCATTATTGAACTCTTCAAAGGCGCAACCCGTTCGCAATTCACCGCAAATGGCGTCACGCTTACATTTCCTAGCGACGGCACATGGTTTACCGATCTCGCCGCGTTCATCGACTCAGAGCGTCAATGCTGTGCATTTTTTCAATTTGATCTACGTGTTACACCTCACAATGGGCCAATTTCACTCACTGTCAGTGGCGCTAAAGGCGTCAAAGCATTTATCCAGCAGCAGTTTTCTAACTTGAGAGATAAATGATGAAACGCATCCAACGTTGGGGTATTTTTGGCGCAATCGGCGGCGGTATTTTGTGCCTGACTCCCTTGTTAGCCATCGGCTTAGGTGCGCTTGGTTTAGGGTGGCTCACCATATACGCAGATATTGCGCTTAGCATCATCATTGTCGTGAGCCTCGGGGTGCTAGGCTGGAATTGGCGGCAAAGAAACGCCGCATCACGCTGAGTTACTTAACTAAAAACGCCTGTGACGACAACTGCCACAGGCGTTTTCGTTTACCAATCAACCGTTATGTTGTCGATCAATACAAGTTTAGTTTAGTCGGTGATTTCAATCCGCATTTCTGCGTCTGTCACCCAGTCATGCACAGTGCCATCACGCGTTTCACACGAGCCGGTGCCCATCACACGCAATTCACCAGCGCCAACAATTGAGAACGATGCATTCGCACCAGAGAAGACAAACGTGCCTGCCCCTACGCCACGTGCGTGCGCTTCCCCACGTCCTACAAGGAAATGCATATTGCCATCGCTGTAGCGGTGCCAGCCATCGCCGCTGGCCCAGAAACGTCCCGTCCGTTTGGTATAGGCTACATTGCCCACCCCTTCAAGATCAATGGACGCTGCGCGACCGCTAAACGCCACGACACCATTGCCCTGACAGATTACTTTGCCTGCGCCTGTTGCAACTAATGACTGTGCTTGCGTGGGCGCCGCTGCCCCAAATACAGTCAACATCAATACCAGTGCGGCCAGTCCAGAAAATATCTTACGGTTCATACGATTACTTACTCCAATGTGTTGTGTGGTTGATCAGTGATGTGTTCAGTATGACGCCGCAATGTTATGAAGAAATTCTGAAGATGTAAGCAGGATGTAAAAAAGTTGATTGGAAGTCTTAACAACCGCACGCTTTTGATTTTCGTCATTCTGGTTCCTTGACACATTTCAAACGCTTTCTATAATTGAGAAAAAATATCAATGATACAAAGTATCAGGAAGTAAAATGAAAACACTTACAATTCGACAACTCCTTATTTTCTTTCTCATTCTAGCCACTTCAGTTTCTCTTGCCGCCTGTGGCGGTGCTGAACCGCCAGCCACAGCAAATACTGACTCTGAAGAACACAGTGAAGATGAGCATGGTGATGAAGATCATGGCGAAGAAGGTCACGATGATCATGAAGACGAAGACGATCATGATGAACACGGTGGTGACTTGGAACTGCCACACTTGGAAGCTGCAGCGCTAGACGGCGCCTCACTCAGCGTTGTCGCAACGACCAGCATTATTGCGGACGTTGTTGCCAACGTTGGGGGTGATGCAATTGCGCTCACCGCCCTAATGGGTCCTGGTCAAGATCCACACGGGTTTGAACCCGCCGCGCAAGACTTGACCGCCGTTGCAGATGCAAACGTTATCTTCGTCAATGGCTGGAACTTAGAAGAAGGTCTCATTAGCGCTCTTGAATCCATTGCTGAAGATGTCCCGCTTGTTGCCATTTCAGCTGGAATCGAGCCACTAGAAATCGATGATGCACACGACGGCCACGGTCATGGCGCAGAAGACCCGCATGTTTGGCTCAGCATCCATAATGTAGAAAAATGGGTCTCCAATGTCACCGAAGTGCTGAGCGATTTAGATCCAGCTAATGCAGAGACATATGCTGCAAATGCTGCCGCCTACGTTGCAGAATTGGAAATACTTGAAAGATATACTGAAGAACAAATCGCAACTATCCCAACTGAAAAGCGGTTTTTAGTCACCAATCACGACTCGTTTAGCTACCTCGCTGCAGATTATGACTTCCAAGTGCTAGGCACCATCTTGCCAAACGCCAGCACAATTTCAGAACCATCTGCTAGTGATCTCGCCAGTCTCATCACTGAAATGGATGAACACAGTGTCTGTACCATCTTCTCAGAAACCACCGTCAGCGATTCACTTGCCCAAACCGTAGCAGATGAACTTTCAGCCTGTGACGATGTACAATTGTTGCCGCTCTACACTGGCGCAGTTGGCCCAGCAGGCAGTGGCGCTGAAACATACATAGGAATGTTTACTGCGAACGTAGACGCCCTTGTTGCGGGGTTAGGAAAGTAAAAAGTACTGCGTAGTGCGTATTGCGTGGCACAATTTCTGACAAGGATCATTCATTCACAAACGAACGAAGTGCGAAACTTGGAAACGCACTACGCAACACGCACTAGCGACCGACGGAGCCTTCGCACAACTTAGCCCATGGCCAAGCCCCTAACCTTTCGCGGCACGCCGCATAACCACGATGCACCGACACTCAGTCTTGCTGATGTGTCGGTTGCATATACCTCTGTTGGGTCCAGTTTCTCACGTGACAAGACAACTGTCTTTGCGCTAAAAAATGCGACTTTTCAAGCCGAACAAGGTGAACAAATTGCGATTATCGGCCCGAATGGCGCTGGTAAAAGCACCCTTCTCAAAGTTGCTGCCGGTATCTTGAAACCAGATCAAGGGACGGTCAGCATTTTTGACTCGGCCCCAGACACGCACATCTGCATCGCTTATGTGCCGCAACGCAGCGAAATTGACTGGACGTTCCCCGTCACCGTCAGCGATGTCGTTCTCATGGGCCGCACCAAACAGATTGGCCTCTTCCGCCGTCCCAACATGGCCGACTATGACATTGTGAACGCGAGCCTAGCCCGCGTCCAAGCGACACACCTTGCCAACGAACAAATTGGCGAGTTATCTGGCGGTCAGCAACAGCGCGTCTTTATCGCCCGCGCCCTCGCCATGGATGCCCATCTCATTTTGATGGACGAGCCGCTCGCCGGGTTGGATATTCCCAGCCAAGAAAAGATCTTCGATGTCCTTGCGACGTTGCGGGAAGAAAAGGTCACCGTAATGTTTGCCACGCACGACCTCGGCATGGCTGCCGACCGCTTTGACCGCGTGATGCTGTTGAACAAATCGATTGTGGCCTTGGGTCCGGCAAAAGAAGTCCTCACCTCCGCCAATTTGCTGGCCGCCTACGGGGGCCAAGTCTCTGTCCGCAGCACGGACACCTTAGAGGCGAACTAAGATGGACTGGATACTTGATCCACTGCAATTTAGTTTCATCACCCGCGCGCTAATTGCAGCTGTGCTGGTTGGCATTGTCTGCTCCGTACTGGGCACCTATGTCGTCCTACGCGGGATGGCCTTCTTTGGGGACGCACTCGCCCACACCATTCTGCCCGGTGTCGTAATCGCCTTTCTGCTTGGCTGGCCGTTAGCCGTCGGCGCACTGATTGTGGGGATTTTGACTGCGCTTGGCATCGGCGTGCTGACTGAGCAAGGGGAACTCAAGGAGGACACCGCCATCGGCGTGATCTTTGTCGGGATGTTTGCCCTCGGAATTGCAATGTTATCCGCGACGGGCAACTACACCGTAGATCTCGCACACTTCTTATTTGGCAACCTGCTCGGCGTCTCTCAAACTGACTTATGGGTCATTGCAGGCTTAGGCTGTGCTGTGCTGATCACCGTTTTCTTGTTTTACAAAGAGTTCTTGTTGATCTCATTTGACCCGATCTTGGCCACAACGTTACGGCTCCCAACAAACTTCTTTCGCTACTTACTACTAATCCTGATTGCAATCACCATTGTGACTGCCCTCCAAGTCGTTGGGATTGCACTGGCCTTGGCGATGTTCATCACGCCAGCCGCGACGGCCTCACTCCTGACCCGCCGCCTGCCTACTATGATGGGCTTGTCAGCAAGCATCGGCGCATTGTCCGGCGTCGTTGGACTGTATCTATCGTTTTATCTGAACATTGCCTCTGGGGCAGCCGTGGTCTTAGTCGCAACTGCCATCTTCTTAGCCGTCTTTTTGTTTCTCCCAGGACGTGGATTAGTCTGGCGTGGCAGGTAAAGCCTAACTCATGTTGCCAGAAGTCGAAGCCTTGATTGCCCATTACAAGCTCGAACGCTTGCCAGTTGAAAAAACGCTGTTTAAACAAACGTATCGGTCACAGCAAGAGATTAGGAATGGCGAACCATATGGCACTGCAATCATCGCGCTTTATTGCGACGAACCGCATAGCGTTTCACTTTTTCATAGACTCCCCGTAGACGAGGTCTGGCACTTTTATAGCGGTGATCCATTGCGGCTTATCTTGCTGTACCCAGATGGCTCAAGCAAAGATGTAATCATGGGAAGTGACCCACTCAAAGGTCAGCAGGTGCAATTTGTTGTTCCAGCGGGAGTTTGGCAAGCAGGCCACATGCTATCTGGCGGACGCTATTCACTCTATGGCTGTACAATGGCACCCGGATTTACAAATGCGATGTTTGAAGGTGGTATTCGTGAACAGCTTATTGCAGCGTATCCCGACCGTGTTGATGATATAAATTGGTTAGGCTGTACCGAAGATCAAAGACACATGCCTGCGTAACTCTCGTCTCATTACCATGTCAACGCAAATCGAAAAACTCACTGCCTTTCTCACTATGAACGGCCATAAACTCACAGCAGCGCGCAAGGCGATTGTCGAAACCTTAGTTCAAACTGAGGGTCACATCACCGCCGACGAACTCGCCCAACGTGTGCGGGACAATGCCCCTAACGTTGGCCGCATGACGGTTTATCGCACCCTAGACTTACTCACTGACCTTGGTGCCGTGCGCCCCATCTACCAAGGCACCGGTGCCGCCCACTACATCCTCATGCTCGATGGCAGCCACCATCACCTGATCTGTAACAAGTG
>JAHDIM010000412.1 GCA_020630805.1 Anaerolineales bacterium | reverse complement strand
GTCCGCGGCTAATCCCCCTTAACCAAAAAGACGCACCGGAGTGCGCCTTTTCTGGGAGAAATTCGTGCGATGGGATCGCAGGGACTAATCAATTAGCGTTGCTGTGACAAACAGGCGGCCCCATTGGAGGTTATCGCCTTGGGCGTAGCAGGTTTGGAACACCAGCGTTTCTGGCGTGGTGTAGGTTTCAATAAACAACTCTCGCAAAGACAGCGTGCGGTTGGTGTCTAGGCTTTGGAATGAGCCATCGTAAGGATCTTGCGGATTGAAGGCTTGCCAGACTTCATCGTTTGAAATTTCGTAGCGATCGGTGGCGCCGTTGCCGTAGACAACGACGACTTCATCGCCAAGGGCTAGGTCGTAGAAATCAGCCCCGGCTTCTGTGTTGTGGGCCAAAATGCCAAGCACACCATAGTCACCAGGCAGACCGAATTGGGTCAGGGTGTTATCGAGCGAACTGATGAATGCGTGGTCGCCGTTGGGTTGTTGGACAACCGGCATCGCGAGTTTATCTTCGATATAAATCCCGACAACTTGACTACTTTTACCGTTGTATACCGTATCTACAAAGTCTGCCAATTCATCTTGATCAGAGACGACCGGATAACTGATGTGGTCTGCTGCCAATGCTGGCGAGACCGAAAACAATACTGCCATGATACCTACCCCTATACCGAGGAACTTGCGAATGCTACTACCGAAAAATTTCATTACCGTTGTATGAGCTACCACTCTGTTGCTTACCGTTATTTACCAATACCGTGCTTCTAATTACCAAACACTAACTTATACTAACTTTTTACAAACTTTCGGCAAATAGTGATTCTTGATTACCAATACTTTTCACTAAACTTATTCAATGCAAGTCGGGCGTGTTCTTGCCTGACTAACCTTAGTCTAGGGCGAAATTCCGACGAAAATTCTGATGATTCTTTAGAAAGTTTAGGAGATTGTGGAATCAAAAAACCGTTGCGGGTTGGCAACGGTTTGGGTGTTTGGATGTTTGGTTATAGCAATGCTTACACAGCACATGGATCTGCGCCTTCGCGGCTTGTGCTTACGAAGGTGGGTAAGGCGGAGACCCAAATGTAACCTTAGATAAAAGTACCGAACTGACTATCCATCCAACTGCGCGCTAAATCGTCTAATCTGGGCTAGTGCCTCTTCGACAGAATCGGTAATCATCAGCCAGTCTTTGTAGTCGCGCCCCTCAGCCAAGTGCGCCAACAACGGATACACCGGCTTGGTCTGTGTCCAATATTCCGTACCAAAGAAGATCATCGGACTGGCGTGTTCGTAAGTCGTGTAATGGTTCTGCGCCGCGTCTTGGAAAATCTCTTGGATGGTTCCCGCGCTGCCCGGTGAGAACACGACCCCATGCTTAGCAATCGCAAGAAGGCCGTCTTCACGCACGCTGTTCGCAAAATACTTGGCGATATCGGTTGCAAACATCGACGGTGGCTCGTGACCGTATAGCCACGTGGGGATTCCCAAACTATCCGGCATCCGTTCACCGTTGCCTTTGAGCGGATACTTCGCTTTTACCGCTGCGGCTGTATCCAGCCATGGATCGGTCGGGGTATACAGCGGTGCTTCGCTAAGCATCTTGACGCCATCTTGCAACTCTGCATCAGACCGATAGGCAAACCACGCGCCGACGTGGGTGGCTTCCATCGCCCCGGGACCGCCACCGCTGGTCATTAGGTAACCTTCAGCCGTCAGCGCCGCAGACAGGCGCGCCATTTCTAAGTAAGCGGGGTGGTCGCGCAGCATCGAATGGCCGCCCATGATGGCCACCACATCTCGATCTTTTATCTTGTCGCGCAACGCATCATTCATCGAATGGTCGTGCAAACGCCGCGCAAGCGATTCAAAAATATCTTGCGGTTCGCCTTTGCCTGTCTTAGAAAAATGCTGATACACGCGTCCATCTAACGACGTGTGGTAGCTGTCTGCAACGCCCATTTCATAGCCTGCAAACAGTTCTTCCGGCGTGTACAAATGCGCGCGAAACGCGGCATATGGCACATAGTCCAGCGTTGGGAAGATGCACGCCCCGCTGTTGAGCGCGTGCGCAATTAGGCTCGGAGTCAGATTGCAGCCCAAGAACATGACCTTGTGCAGCGAATAGCGCAGCAGTTGGTCTTCATATAAACGCAGGTCTAGCGCTTGGAAAACGCTGCCGGTCAACGGCTTTCCAGACGCGAGATGAACGTCTAAGTCGGGAAGGGTATGAAATTCAGTAATCATGAATAATCTATTATGGCTGAGTAATTTGGGGAATTGACGTGACGGACATTACGAAGTCTTCTCAAATAGCGAACAAGTCTTGAACTAATCCAGCCAATCGCTACGTAACACTCCATATGCCTCGCAGTCTTCGTATTTATCCCAGCGTTTGATGTGAGCCCGCAAGGTGCCTTCATGCTGCATGCCAATCTTCTGCATCACGCGGCCAGAGGCGGGATTCCGGACAAAGTGCACAGCATGCACCTTATTCAAATGTAAGACGTCAAAAGCATAGGTGATGAGCGCCTTGCCAGCCTCCGTTGCATAGCCACGGTTCCAAAACGGCTTGCCAATCCAGTAGCCAAATTCGCCGCGCGCATGCGCCCACAGTGGACGGATGCCAATTGCGCCAATTACAGAATTATCAGTGTTATTCGCAATCGCAAAGGTAATTTCGTGGTCGGGGTCTGAATGACCAGTGTGAGACCGGATCCAGCTTTCGGCCATTTCCAACGTGTATGGGTAGGGCAGTGCAGCGGTATTGTTGGCAATATCCCACTCGTTTGCCAGGGTAGCCACCTGTGGCACATCAGCCATTGAGAACGGGCGCAGCCTCAGACGTGCGGTTTCAATCTCGGGAATTTTAACTTCGGTTTTCATCGACACTCTGGTAACGCTACTTGTTGCGGCGCATGCCCATCCATGCGGCAACCATCATACCAACCGCGGCACCCATCATTAATCCACTGACTACACTTGAATATTGCCCCACCATGCCATTGCCAGCTAGCACTCCACCAATGAGCAAAAACAACGCAATAGAAATGAGAAGTCGAAGTTGTGGCGTCATTGTCAGATTTTTCGTCGGTTTTATCTTCTAAATTAAGAAGTGTAAGCAGTCCGTCATGGGTACTGCTGCCACTCTAACACCTTTTCGAAGCCATTGTAAAGGCGACTCATGATGAGGCATAGAGTGTGCACTGGGAGGTATTGCAGTCGGTATAAGTAGAAAACGGTACATGAGGTAAGACGTCGTAATTATGTTAGATATGTTAGTTCCAGTAGGATATGACAC
>JAHDIM010000411.1 GCA_020630805.1 Anaerolineales bacterium | reverse complement strand
AAGGCATCCGCGATGACTTGATCGTGCTCGTCGGTGGTGCACCACTGAACGAAGCCTTTGGTGAAGACATTGGCGCAGACGCCTACTGCCGCGACGCCGCAGTGGCCGTTGAAACCGCCAAGAAATTCATGATGATCAAGCGCGGGCAAGCATAAGAACAAAGCTTTCAGCAATCAGCTATCAGCGGGCAGTTCATTTAGAACCAAGTTGATAGCTGACGGCTGAGTGCTGATATCTGCTATGTTACGCTGGTTACAGAACTATCCTCGGGCGTTGGAAAGCATGTACGGGTCAACCAAATGGATGATCGGTAAAATGTCGCCAATGATCGAGCGAATAGGCAACGAAAGAGTTGACCGCTGGTTCCGCAAGCCAGAAGAATGGTCAAAACAGGCGATGTTTGACTGCCAAATGTGCGGTCAGTGCATTTTGCACTCGACTGGCATGACCTGTCCAATGACGTGCCCAAAGAATTTGCGAAACGGGCCATGTGGCGGCGTGCGCCAAAACGGACATTGCGAAGTCAAGCCTGAAATGAAATGTGTGTGGGTTGAAGCCTTCGAACGTTCCACCCAAATGGGCAAATGGGGCGACGAAATGATGATGATTCAGCCGCCTGTCAATCGCACCTTAGAAGGGTCTTCTGCATGGATCAATATGGTCACTGGCACAGACAAGACCGTTCCTGAAGGATGGATTGGCCTGAACACAATCACGGTGATCCCCAAAGGTAGCTATCCAACGGCCAAGTAGTTTGGTCTTTTTATTTGATAACTGCTGATATATTACGGATATATCCAAGATGGAAAAATACACCACTGCACCAAAATCCCCCGGACGTCTCGAACGCATTCTGCGGGCTGGGCATTTTGCAGTGACCGCAGAACTGAGTCCACCTGACAGCGCCGATCCGGCTGAAGTTTACGAAGCCGCTAGCATTCTGCGCGAAGTCTCTGACGGCATCAACGCGACGGATGGCTCTGGCGCACACTGTCACATGTCTAGTGTCGGCATCTGCTCTCTACTGACCCGTGCTGACTACGCCCCAATTTTGCAGATTAGCTGCCGCGATAAAAATCGCATCGCAATTCAAGGTGACATTCTTGGCGCTGCTGCGATGGGTGTGATGAATATTCTGTGCTTAACTGGGGATGACGTCTCTGCTGGAGATCAACCGCAGGCAAAGCGCGTGTTTGATCTGGACTGCATCCAGTTGTTGCGTACGGCTCGCATCATGCGTGACAAAGGCATGTTCCTAAGTGGACGCAAACTCAGCACGCCACCCAAAATCTTCTTAGGCGCAGCGGCAAACCCATTTATCCCACCAAAAGATTGGCGTCCATTGCGCTTAGCAAAAAAGATCGAAGCCGGTGCTGACTTCATCCAAACCCAGTATTGTTACGACGTACCAATGCTCAAAGAGTATATGAAACGCGTCCGTGACATGGGTCTGCATGAAAAAGTCTTTATGCTCATTGGCGTGGGACCTTTGCGCTCAGCCAAAGGCGCTGAATTCATGCGCAGCAACGTTCCGGGCGTTCATATTCCAGACGCGATTATTGATCGCATGAAGAAGACACCAAAGGGTCAAAAACGCGCTGAAGGCAAGAAGATCTGTACTGAGATTATTCAACAAGTGCGTGAAATTGAAGGTGTGGATGGCGTGCACCTCATGGCCTATCGTCAAGAAGAAGCCGTCGCAGAGATTATTGCGGATGCAGGCTTATTGCCACGCCCATACACTGTGCCAGAAATGAATCCAATGGAGTCTGACTACTTTGCAATACCCGCAATTGAGACCTCAATGGGAAAATATGACACCATGTTCGCGCAGGACGAACAAGCCTAATCTAAGAGAAGCTGCCCACTAAGGTTCACGAAGTTGCACGAAGCAGTGTCGTAAATGCATAGTGTGTACCAAAAATATTGAATTTGAAGGAGCACCTTACTTAGTGGCCCTTCGTGCCCTTCGTGGGCAGTAAAGGAAAGAAAAAATGCCAGAAACTGTCATTAGTTCAAAAACAAAAACCGTGGTGATTAGCCCGGATAAGCCGTTTGTCATTATTGGGGAACGCATTAACCCAACGGGTCGCAAGTTGTTGGCACGTGAAATGGCCGCTGGCGATTACAGCCGCGTCGAGCGCGATGCCTTGAAGCAAGTTGCCGCTGGTGCTCATATGCTTGATGTCAACGCGGGTATCCCACTTGCGGATGAACCAGGCATCTTGGCACACTCCATCAAGTTGGTGCAAAGTCTGACTGACGTGCCAATTTCAATCGACTCTTCAATTGTTGAAGCGCTGCGCCAAGGCTTGGAAGTCTACGAAGGGAAAGCGCTGCTCAACTCTGTTACCGGTGAAGAAGAACGCCTTGAAACCGTACTGCCATTGGTCAAGAAATATGGTTGTGCAGTTGTGGGTATTTCTAACGACGAAACTGGGATTTCTGAAGATCCTGACGTGCGCTATGAAGTTGCCAAGAAGATTGTCGAACGGGCGATGGACTACGGCATTCCAAAAGAAGACGTTGTGATTGATCCATTGGTGATGCCAATTGGCGCAATGCGCTACGCTGGCCGTCAAGTCTTCCGTCTCGTATATCGCTTGACCCACGAATTGGGTGTCAACACCACTTGTGGCGCAAGTAACATTTCATTTGGTCTGCCAAATCGCGGTCCGTTGAACGGTGGGTTCTTGTCCATGGCAATGGCATCTGGTCTGAGTTCAGCCATTACCAATCCACTGGAAGAACACATCATGACTGGGATTGCCGTGGGAGATGTGATGACCGGCGCAGACGAAAACTGCTCAGCGTGGATCAAAGCCAACCGCAAGCCAGATCCAGAAGGCGAAGAAGGTGGTGGTCGCCGCCGTCGCTCCCGCCGCAACCGCGGATAAGTGGCTTCGTTTCTTTAGTTTGTTTATAGACAGGCAGTCAGCAATGGCTGCCTGTTTTAATTTAAGATACACGGATACGGATGGGGACACGGATTTTTGAATTAGAATCATCCGTGTTCCATCCCATCCGTGTATAACTATCTTTATGACCACTGAGTATCTAGACCCACTCATCGAAAGCCTACGCGCCAACACAGTGCCCGTAAACATCGCGCCGATGAAAGCATATATGCGCGGGCAGTTTGACTATTTGGGGATCAAAACACCGCAGCGGAAGGCGCTGTACAAAGATTTCAAGCGCACATATGGCTTGCCACCAATTGACGACTTAGAGGGCCATATTCATACGCTGTGGGCGCTGCCAGAGCGTGAATTTCAACACACAGCGCTAAGTTTGCTGTTTGATACCCGCAA
>JAHDIM010000410.1 GCA_020630805.1 Anaerolineales bacterium | reverse complement strand
TTGTTTGTCATTTATTTTGGAACAAAGAAGCGCTATACCGATACCGGCTTACGCCATCACAATATTATTTTGGGCAAGCGCTACAAGCATTTGTTGGAAGACATTTTCAAGAATAAGGTTGTTGCAGACGACTTCTCGCTCTATCTCCATATGCCAACTTATACGGACCCTAGCTTGGCGCCTGAAGGGTGTGAGAACTTCTATGTCCTGTCGCCAGTGCCACACCTTGGGTCTGGAACAGACTGGGAAGAATTTGCGCCAGTATATAAAGAACGCATTTTGCAGTTCTTAGAAGAAAACTATCTGCCAGATCTGCGCGAAAATATTGTGGCAGAACACTACATCGATCCATTGCATTTCCGCGACACGCTTAATAGTTGGCAAGGGTCAGCGTTCTCCATTGAGCCAACCTTGACGCAATCGGCATGGTTCCGACCGCACAACAAATCAGAAGAATTTGGCAACTTGTACTTTGTTGGTGCCAGCACGCACCCAGGCGCAGGGTTGCCCGGTGTATTGTCGAGTAGCATTATTGCCGAACGGTTGATTAGTGGGGATGCGTACAAGCAGGAGCTAGAGGTTGTCTAAGCGAATTCGTAAGGTGTAATTCGTAAGCATTTTGACGCAGCCGCTACGGTAAGATTGCGTTGATAATCATGAAAGTTACGCATTACGTATTACGCATTACACCTTAGCCCATGCTCCTCGCTGTTGATGTTGGCCTACGCACTGGCCTCGCTTTTTACAACTTCAGAGGAAAACTCGAATGGTATCGCTCGAAGCAGTTTGGTAATGCCAACCAACTGCGACGGGCGATTTTTGGTTTGTTAGAAGAGCACGAGGATATTGAATATTTGGTGATCGAGGGTGGTGGCAAATATGCCAATCCTTGGCAGCGCGCGGCGCAGAAGCGCGATCTGATTTGCATTGCGATTAGTGCTGAGACATGGCGGAAAGATTTGCTCTATCCCCGCGAACAGCGCTCTGGCAGCGATGCGAAACGGAAAGCGATGCAGCTTGCACTTGATGTTATCAATTGGTCCGGCGCGCCCAAACCGACGAGCTTACGTCATGACACTGCCGAAGCAATTCTAATTGGATTGTGGGGAGTTGTAGACGTGGGGTTGCTAGCGGAGTTGCCAGCCTCGCTAAAGCGTTGATAAGGATTCTGAATGATGACGAAGTTGCTAACGTTTGTAAATCTTGAAATTGAGGGTCAGCGTGATTTCTTGAAAACAAGTGTAGAGGAGCCTCCTAGGCTCCGGGCACAGTTATATCCTTATCCGTCGGTGCCTAGGAGGCTCCTCTGCGTTAGGTCAACCGAAATGACTTAGCCCTTATTTTTTGATGACAAACCACTAGGTAACGTTTCAACGCTGCTGGCCAAAGAGGGCGTGTGATCAAATGTTGTGACAAGGTTCCATAGCAATATCTACAGTTGCACATAACGGCTTCGCCTTACCTTCGGACGACTTCGCTCAGTGGGGGCGTATTGGCGCTATCTATTGTGAAATTCCGCAGGTTTAGTACGAGTGCGTTTATAAACACTCACGAAAACCAAGACATACCCCTGTCTTAATCTTTGTGCTTTGCCAAAAAAATGATGTGATACGTCACCCATTGAGCAACGTCGGCACACAGTGAAAGCTTTGCCGCCACGTGCAACTGAAACATCTGACTTCTGACGAATCACGACAGTTGATCATACACCGTAAGAACGTAAGAAAATCTCTCCCATCAACACTAAAAATCAGGTACACTGTTTTGATGTGCATCAAAGCACAATAAACTTCCTTATTGGACGGAGATTGTTTTGAAAATTACTAAAATTGGATTGCTCCTCGTGCTCGCGCTTTCTCTGGCAGCGTGCGGTGGCGGCAATGAAGACACAACAACTACAGCCAGTGCGGATCAAGCCGCAGATGTTCAAGCTGACGCCTCAGCTGTTGAACAAGTAGACGCTGTAGCAGCAGAACAAGAAGAGGTTACTGTGACAGACAACGGCGACATTATTACGGCTAGCGGCCTGACCATCCGACATATCGAACAAGGCACTGGCAATACGCCACAAGCAGGTGAATTGGTATCCGTCCATTACGTTGGGACGTTGGAAGACGGCACGGAGTTTGACAGCTCCTACGGTCGTGGCGAACCAATTACGTTCCCGCTTGGCCAAGGCCGTGTGATTGCGGGCTGGGATGAAGGCATTGGCATGATTAAAGAAGGCGGTAAAGCCACGTTGATTATTCCACCAAGTCTCGGCTACGGTGATGCTGGTGCTGGGGGCGTGATCCCCGGTGGCGCTACGCTGATCTTTGATGTTGAATTGGTCAAAATCTTGGCCGGTAGCCCAGCAGCACCGCAAGAAGTTGCTCAAGATGCCTACACCGTGTCTGCCAGCGGCTTGAAAACGTATGACATCGAAGTCGGCACGGGCGATGTTGCTGAAGACGGCGACACCGTGAGCGTGCATTACACCGGTTGGCTCACTGACGGCACAAAGTTCGACAGCTCACTAGACCGTGGTGCTCCGTTTAGTTTCCCAATTGGCGCAGCCCGTGTGATTGCAGGCTGGGAAGAAGGCGTGCAAGGCATGAAAGTCGGCGGCAAACGCCAACTTGTGATCCCAGCTGAACTTGGGTATGGCGATCGTGGCGCCGGTGGGATTATCCCAGGCGGCGCAACCTTGATCTTCGAAGTTGAGCTTCTTGGCACCCAATAGAAACGTGTAATTACCATTGAGAAAGCGGGCTAGTGCGGCTACACTTGCGGTAAGCCGTCCATTAGCCCGCTTTTGATTTAACACAATGACGACACGTTGGGGAATTCTCAGTACTGGCAACATTGCCAAACAATTTGCAATTGGCCTGTCTTATGTGCCAGACGCCGAGCTTGTTGCTGTCGGATCAAGGACCCAACAAAGCGCGGAAAAATTTGCGCGCGACTACAACGTTCCTGAAGCCTACGGTAGCTATGCCGATCTAGCTGCTGCCGATGTTGACGTGATCTACATTGCCACACCCCATACCTTGCATTTTGAAAACAGCATGTTGTGTTTACAGCACGGCAAGCATGTTCTCTGCGAGAAACCATTTACGATCAATCTCGCTGAAACGGAAGCCTTGTTAGCCTACGCCAAACAGCAAAATCTATTCATCATGGAAGCGATGTGGATGCGCTTTATTCCGGCTATCCGCAAACTTGAAGACTTGATTGCAACTGGTGTGATTGGTGAGCTCCGGATGCTGCAAGCCGACTTTGGCTTTCGCATCAAATACGATGAAACCAGCCGCTTGCTTGACCCAGACATTGGGGGCGGGGCGCT
>JAHDIM010000409.1 GCA_020630805.1 Anaerolineales bacterium | reverse complement strand
GCAGATGCTCGGGCACTTACGACAACGAATACGAGAAAATTCGCAGCTTCTTAAAAGTGTAGGGTAGTTAGATCTAACTGAAGACAGGCTCAGGCTACATTCAATCATGAAGAAATAAAAAGACGCCATCGCAAGCTTGCGATGACGTCTTTGGTATTTTCTAAACTGTTGCGGCTAAGGCTTGGCAATTATGGCGTGCTGCCACTCCAGAGATAGCCCCCGCTCCATAAGTAGCCACCTGACCACAGGTAACCGCCACTCCAGAGATAACCGCCACTCCACAAGTAGCCACCTGACCAGAGATAGCCACCGCTCCAAAGGTAGCCACCTTCTTCGGCGGTTGTGCCGTCCCATGCCGTTTCACTTGCGTCTGCTAGGACATAATTGTTGTCAGCGTCTTGCACGACTGGACCTTGGAAGTGCTGCGTACCGTCTAAGTCCGCTTGAATGTTCAGACCGACATTGGCACAGCCGGTTTCGGTACTGCGAATGGCCTGACGAGCATTGACGCGTCCGGCACCTGTTTGGAAGATGCTAAAGGTTGCATCGCCGTTTTCTTCCAATGCAATCTCTGCACTAGACATCAACTGACATTTCACATCGTCTGGGGTTAGGCTTGGGTCACTTTCAATCATGAGTGCTGCGATACCGCTGACAATTGGAGCCGCCATTGATGTCCCTGACATTGCATAGTACTTGCCACGCACGCGGTAGTCTGCACTTTCAGCCGCTAGACTTGTATCCTTTGGCATGATACCCAGAATGTGCGCGCCATAGGCCACGACGTCTGGCTTTACAAACCCTTCATATGTTGGCCCCGCTGCTGAAAATGGAGGCACATAATCATCCGATTGATTTGCCGGAGTGTAATTGTCAGTCAATGCGCCAACTGTAATGATGTAAGGTGTATTGCCTGGCACACCAACTGACAATGGATCAGGACCATCGTTGCCAGCACCTGCGACAACAACAATACCGGCATCCCATGCACGCATCACAGCCTGGTTGAGCGGGTCATCCCAGTAATGTGACTGAGGGGCGGTGTAGAACGACATGTTCAACACGCGAATGTTATAGCGATCTTTATTTTCGATTGCCCATTCAACGCCACGGATAATGTCTTCATAAGTTCCGCTACCGTCTGCCGCAAATGCCTTGATAGATACAAGGTTTACATTTGGGGCAACACCAACGTAGACACGTTTGTTAGCCACGTTGAGCTTTTTGCTATTTGCAATAATGCTGGCGACGTGGGAGCCATGACCACTTTCATCATCCCACACTGGGCGGCCAGTGTCTTGAATGAGCGTGTCCGTTATGGCGTCATATTGCGCAATAATGCGGTGGTCACCATTCGCACCTTTTCTCAGTTCAGGCGCTTGCCCAAGCCCTGAGTCAATCACAGCAACGGTTACCCCTGCGCCAGTGAGACCATCATCATGAATGCGTGTTACACGGGCGGCAATCGACGGGAACGTTCCGTCAGAGCGACTCACGTGCGAGTCTGTTTTGACTTTGTCATCGTCATCGCTTTCGTTTGCGAGCATGAATGGCGCTGGATCTGCACTTGCATCTTCCGGAGCCTGCTTCAACATGGAGGGTCCAAATGCGATTAGGATGAGAAGAAGAATACCGAAGAGGAGTGGGAGCAAGTCCCGTTTACTGAGTTTCAATTGCTGCATTTTTGTCTACCTTTACTCAAGAGTGTTGAATTCTTTACCGTTACCAATGGTTTGAAAAACAAACCGTATACCAACCTTTTATAACCTTACCCAAATATTTAGCGATAAACCTAGTGATTTAATTAAGAAATTGCCAATTTTTGCTAAATTTTCTAAATATTACGTACATTGCAACAAGGTTTTGGGCAGGTACTGCGCCTTAGGCCTTAACCAAAAAGACGCCTCTGCACTCTGCAAAGACGTCTTTGTTTTGTTCTGTGATTGTCTTACAACCTACACTCTATGGTGCGCTACCACTCCAGAGGTAACCGCCACTCCACAAGTAGCCACCTGACCACAGGTAACCACCTGACCACAAGTAACCACCCGACCAGAGATAGCCGCCACTCCATAAGTAACCGCCTGACCACAGGTAGCCGCCTGACCACAGGTAACCGCCTTCTTGAACAGAGGTGCCGTCCCACGCGGTTTCTTCAGCGCCAGCCAAGACATAGTTGTTATTTTCGTCTTGAATGACTGGACCCTGGAAGTGCTGGGTGCCAGCAATATCTGCCTTGATGTCTAGACCTTGATTTGCACAGCCAGTGGCTTCGCTACGAATGGCTTGAACCGCATTTACGCGACCAGCACCAGTTTGGAAGATGCTAAACAATGGGTCACCGTTGTCATCAACAGCCATGTCAGCAGAAGACATCAGTCGACATTTGACGTCGTCTGGAGTGAGTTCTGGGCTATGTTCCAGCATGAGCGCCACAATGCCACTGACAATTGGCGCTGCCATTGACGTCCCTGACATCGCATAGTAATTGCCTTTTACACGATATTCAGCACTTTCCTTCGCAAGTTGAGTCCCTTCAGGCATGTAGCCAAAAATGTGTGCACCATAGGCCACAACGTCTGGTTTTACAAAGCCTTCATAGGTTGGGCCGGCAGCAGAGAACGGTGGGAAGTAATCATCTACTTCGTTATATGGGGTGTAGTTGTCAGTCAAAGCACCAACGGTGATGATGTAAGGCGTATTGCCCGGTACACCAACAGACATTGGGTCTGGACCGTCATTCCCAGCACCAGCGACAACCACAATGCCTGCATCCCAAGCTTTCATTACAGCTTGGTTGAGTGGGTCATCCCAATAGTGTGATTGTGGTGGCGTGTAGAACGACATATTCAGCACGCGAATGTTGTAGACATCTTTGTTTGCAATGGCCCATTCAACACCGCGAACAATGTCTGCATATGTACCGCTGCCGTCAGCGGCAAACGCTTTGATAGACACAAGATCTACGTTTGGTGCGACACCAACATAAAATTCTTTGTCATTGACTTCGGCCGTCAAGCTATTCGCAATAATGCTAGTCACGTGCGAGCCGTGACCACTTTCATCGTCAGAAACCACACGGCGGTTACTTTCAACGAGTTCACCGGTAATTGCATTGTATTGCGCCAGCAAGCGCAGTTCGCCTTCTGTGTCTTGGGCGAGCGCTTTGACACGACTAATCCCAGAGTCAATTACCGCGACGGTTACGCCGTCGCCAGTTAGTCCATAGTCATGGGCTTTGATTGCGCGCGCCGCCATCGAAGGGAACGTCCCATCGGCACGGTTAATGCGCACATCTTGGCGCACTTGACGATCACCATCTTCA
>JAHDIM010000408.1 GCA_020630805.1 Anaerolineales bacterium | reverse complement strand
ACGACGAAGTTCAGTACCTGTACGAACACAAAGACGAACCGATGGGCACGCCCACCGGCTTCCGCGACTTGGATCGTATTCTTGGGGGCCTCCAAAAGTCAGATCTCATCATTATTGCGGGGCGTCCGGGGCAAGGGAAGACAGGTTTCATGGTTACGACTGCCACTAATGCAGCCTTGAAATATGGCAAGCGTGTGGCGGTGTTCTCGCTGGAAATGTCCAACGAGCAAGTGGTTCAACGGATGATCGCGCAGGAAACGGGGATCCAAACCCATCGCCTGCGGACAGGGCAGTTGGAAGCACACGAGTGGCCTACATTTCTTGAAGCTACCCAAAAGCTCGCCGACATTGGGATGTATCTCGATGACACGCCTGCGGTCTCACCAATGCAACTGCTGACCAAAGTGCGGCGGCTGGCAAATGAAGTCCAACTTGACCTTATTGTGCTGGACTATTTGCAGCTGATGAAAGCTGACACCGGTGGCCGCGACATGGGGCGTGTGCAAGAAGTTTCGCAAATTTCGCGTGGTCTCAAGCAGCTTGCGCGTGAATTCAACGTGCCTGTTTTGACAGGGGCGCAGCTCTCGCGTGGTGTTGAACAACGCTCTGGGCAAAAACCAATGCTCTCGGATCTGCGTGAATCTGGTTCGATTGAGCAAGATGCGGATGTTGTGCTCTTCCTCCACAAACCGGATGAATGGCAGGAAGATCCAGCGCGCCAAAACATCACGCAGATTTTGGTCTCTAAGCACCGGAATGGCCCGACTGGCGAAGTGGACTTAGTCTTCCTAGGCTCGCTCACAAAGTTTGTCGACGCGGCATCCGTGGAGATTGAGTTGGAGTAGGTCTACTTATCTAAAGGCTAAAAGCTAATGCGTTCATCGCAAAGGTAATATCCAATGCGTCGAAGTCATTAGCTTTTAGCTGTTAGCCCTTAGCAATGCATTTATTCGACGGCTTCAAGCCCGGCCAACACGGCAACACGCCATTCCCTAATCCGTTTTTTACGGAGCTATTGCCGTTCATTGACCACCTTGGTGAACTCAAGCTGACCTTGCATATCTTCTTTCGGCTGTCGCTCAAAGAAGGCAAGATTCGCTACTTACGCCGTAAAGAACTGCTGGCAGATGATGTACTGCTCGATGGGCTGTCACGCCATCGACATCAGGCTGAAGCGGAACTGAATGAGGCGTTGGAACGCGCGGTTGAGCGGCAAACGCTATTGCACATTGAAATTGAAGGGGCGCAGGGCGCGGAGGATTATTACTTCGTCAACACGCCTAAAGGTCGTGCTGCTTATGACGGCATTTTGCGCGGCGACTGGCGACCCACTAACGACCTCGATGCACCGATCAACATTGCGGTGGATCGGCCCAATATCTTCGTGCTGTATGAGCAAAACATTGGCCCCATCACGCCGATGATTGCCGAAGAACTGCGCGATGCTGAACAAACTTACCCGATTGGCTGGATCGAAGAAGGGATCCGGCTGGCGGTGCAAAATAATGCCCGTTCGTGGCGTTACGTGCTAGCGATTATTGAGCGCTGGCGAACCGAAGGAAAACAAGACGACGATGGAAGATATCAGCGCGACAGCGAAAAAAGTCGCAGCCGCTACCTCGACTACCTCGACGAGTGACGCACCTGCCCAACCACATCTGACTCCCGGCCCTGGCAAACCAAACTGTCCGCGCTGTCATGGCATTGGCTACCTCAAAGCCAATGTAGACATGCATGATCCTAACTTTGGCAAACTGTTTCCTTGCAGCTGTCGCCGAGAAGAGATCGAAGCGGCGACGGTCAAAAAGCGCCTTGAGGTGTCTAACCTTGGCGCATTGTCCGAAAAGACATTTGATAACTTTATTGCCAAACGCCAAGGGCTGAACCCTCGCGAGCAACAAAATCTACAGCGCGCGTTCGATCAAACGAAACGCTTTGCAGAAGACCCCAAAGGCTGGATTTTCTTAATGGGGCCTTATGGCGTGGGCAAGACGCATCTTGCGGCGGCCATTGCCAATGCGCGCTTGGAACGCGGCGAACAAACCACATTTGTGACCGTGCCAGACTTGCTAGATCACCTGCGGGCGACCTATAGCCCCAGCTCTAGCGTTGGGTACGACGAACTCTTTGAACGTGTCCGTAACGTTCCCGTGCTTATTTTGGATGACTTCGGCACAGAAAGTCCGACCAAGTGGGCGCAAGAAAAGCTGTATCAGCTCATCAATCATCGGTACACCAATCACCTGCCGACGGTCATTACGTCGAACTTAGACGTTGAAAGCATTGAACCGCGCATTCGCAGCCGCGTGTTAGACATGGACATGGTGCGTAATATCGTGATTAGCGCGCCAGACTATCGACGTGGGGTGCCGACTGAGCAAAACGAGCTATCGTCGCTTAGTAACCATCAAGATCAAACGTTTGAAACGTTCAGCGACCGCAAAGGCGAAATTGCGACCGAGCACGTGCGGCGTCTCAGCGTGGCAATTGAAGCAGCGAAAGCATATGCAAGTCGACCTGATGGTTGGTTGGTGTTGATTGGGGGCCACGGGAGCGGTAAAACGCACCTTGCGGCGGCAATTGCGAACCAGCAAGTGCGCTTGGGCGAACCAGCGCTGTTTGTCACCTTTGCCGACTTGCTAGACCATCTGCGGGCAACGTTTAGCCCGGATTCCAGCGTGCGTTATGACAAACGCTTCAACGAAATCCGCAACGCGCCGCTGCTCATCTTGGATGATATGGCGATTGAAAGCGCCACACCGTGGGCACGCGAAAAGCTAATGCAGTTGATTGACTATCGCTACGTAGCCAAGCTGCCAACGGTCATCACAACGGCTTTAGACCGCTCTGAAATGGACGAACGCCTTGAAACGCGCTTACTAGATCCACGCCAGACGACAGTCTGCATTATGACCGCCCCGATTTATAAGGGCGGGAAAAAGAGTAAGCCGCGGCGTCGGTAAGACCACTTCACGAAACGGGTTCCTTTGAGGAGCCCGTTTCGTTTTTAAGACGTTGCCACAGCATAGGTAGCACCTTCACAAACATGAGTACTCTCGAATTTTCTAGCTATACCTAAGGATCTCCTTACCGAGCTTGCGAGGTATCCACCCGACTTTGGGAAATTCAGACATCACATTGAGCATTTGACGAAAACTTCACTCAGATGCCCAACGGTATTTTGCAATTTCCAGCCTCGGGTAGATGCTAGCTTCTGCGCCTTACCTGCGGACATTGCATTCAGCAAGGAGTATTGCGGAGAATTATGCGAATTTTTAGTAAACAATTGTGAAAAACTCGGGATAACCCACGCTTTGTTTTTAAGC
>JAHDIM010000407.1 GCA_020630805.1 Anaerolineales bacterium | reverse complement strand
ATTATGAAAAAATCTACTTTTGAACAACGCATGCCATTGTTCATTGGCGCATGGGTCTTGTTGACCCTCTGTGCTGGTGTTGGCGTCTATTTCCTACTCCTAAACTTACTCAGCGATGATAGCGGCACTGCCGTTGCTGAAGAAGCGCCAGTTGCCATGGAATCTGAAGCAGATGCGCTGCCAGAACCAGAAGTTGTCGAGTCAGAGCCAGATGTGGTTGCTGAACCAACAACTGAACCTGCTGTCGAAGAAGAAGCACCAGCAGAAGAAACAGCTGAAGACGCGCAACCTGAAACTGCGGCTGAACCAGAACCTGCCGAACCTGGTGCCACCTCTGGCATGGGCTATGGTGTGCAAATGCAAACCGCGTTTTACGGCGATGCTAGCTACTGGATGGACTTAGCCAATGGTCTAGGGGTCAACTGGGTTAAGCATCAGGTTCGCTGGGGTGCATTTGGCGGGACAGCTGGCCCTGAGGATGAAGACTGGAGTCAGTATGACACGTTTATTGAACAAGCAACATCCCGCAACCTGAATGTCATGTTGAGTGTCGTCACCGCGCCAGAATGGTCGCGCACGCCAGAACATACAGAAGGCCCACCAGACAATTACCAAGATCTAGCTGACTATATTGGCCGCATGATCGACCGTTATCCAGCCCAGATTGGGGCGATTGAAGTCTGGAACGAAATGAACCTCGTTCGCGAATGGCATGATCTTGACGGGCAAGTTACCGAAGAAGATCCAGCGCAGTATGTTGAAATGGTACGCGTTGTGTCTGAAGTCATTCGAGCGAAAGATCCGAACATTATCATCATTTCAGGCGCTTTGTCACCAACTGGGGTAAATAACCCAAGCATCGCAATGGATGACTTCAAGTATCTACAACTCATGATGGATGCCGGTCTTGAACAATACGTAGACTGCATTGGCGTGCACACTAACGGGTTGAATGTGCCACCTGAAATGGCATTTGAAGATGCCCCAACAAGTGAAGAAGCCGCAACCTGGACCTTTACTGGGCCTGCAACCAATCCAGATCACTCTTGGTCTATGTACTCTACGATCACTGGGTACCGTGAGATTGCGCCAAACTTGCCACAGTGTATTACCGAATTTGGCTATCCAAGTGTAGATGGGTTGCGTGAAGACATTGCTGCAAACCTAAAGCCAGGGTTTGAATTCGCGGTCGACAACACCAAAGAAGAGCAAGCTGACTATATTGTGCGCTCGTTCGACATGTTCCGCGAACTAGGCTACGTTGAACTGACCTTCTTGTTCAACCTCAACCTCTACATTGTGGATGACCCAGAAAAGAGCGATAACGCCCTGTGGTCACTGTTAGACTCAGACGGTGCACCGCGCGACGCCTATTGGGCCGTCGCTGGGATGGAAAAGCCGTAGTAATTGTTAACTGCTAAACGATTAATCATTAATCTATTAATGAGTGTTGGAAATTGCCCACACGTTAATACTTAATCGTTATCAATTTAGCAATTAATTATTAGAAAGATCTACTAGATTTGTCTCTTCTGAATTTCAAAAAGGCAGACACTCGGCTCAAGTTCGTCGGGGTCTGCTTTTTTCTTCTATTCTTCGTCGGCTGTCAGGCTGCACCACCTCCAGAACAGGCCGATGCTGACACACCTGACGTTGTCGCATTACAAACGCCAGAGATTATTCCTGAACCTATACAGAAAGACTGGTTGACGGTCAATTCGCCCACGCCAAGCATCCAAGTCTTTGGCTGGTGGTGGCACACGCATTACTTCCGCGACCTAGATCTTGTGAATGAAATGGGGTTTTCTTGGGTCAAACAACGCTTTGCTTGGCGTGAAATTGAAGTCGAACAAGGGCAATACAACTGGGACGTTGCCGACTACATTGTGGACACGGCCGAACTCAAAGGCATTCAAATGATCGCCCTAGTGGACTACCCCCCACTTTGGCTCATGCAAAATCCAGAAGCTGAAAATGGCCCTCCAATTGATTTTGCCGAATATGGACGCTTCTGCCATGACCTCGCTGCCAAATACAAAGGTCGCATCCGTGCTTACCAAGTCTGGAATGAACCTAATCTAGCCCGTGAATGGGGCGACCAACCACCCCAACCGCGCGAATACGCAAAACTTCTTCAAGCCTGTTATCTCGGTATCAAGGATGCCGACCCAGACGCCATTGTCATTTCAGCACCACTCGCGCCAACGGGAACGGAGTCTGCGCTTGCCATGCCAGACGAAAAATATTTGGTTGAAGTCTACAAAGCCGGTGCCCAACCTTACTTCGACATGCTGGGGCTGAATGCACCGGGTTACAAAGCCCCACCGACAGTAAGCTCAGCTGAAATTGCCGCCGATCCAAATTTAGGCGGGCATCGTTGGGCGGGATTTCGCCATGTAGAAGACATGCGCAATATCCAACTCATTTATGATGATCCAGCCAAGCAAATTGCGATTTTGGAAATGGGTTGGACGAGTGACCCTGTCAATCAGGACTATCGCTGGTTTCGCGTCAGTGAAGAGCAAAAAGCAGAGAATCTCGTCAACGCCTACCTCTGGGCCAATGAGAATTGGCAACCCTGGATTGGCTTTATGAACATGATTTATATTGCTGACCCCGATTGGTCACGGACTGACGAAGAATTTTGGTGGGCCATTACAGACGGCGCTTATCCAGAAGCAGAACTCCGGCCTGCCTATTATGCACTTCAAGCGATGACGCTAGAGTAAGTACCTAGTACTATATGCATGTACTATCCAACCCTGGTTTGTGCTATGTTATAGAGAGGATAGATAACAAAAGCGTGCGGCGTTATTGACGACAGAAAGCACGATTGGACACGAACACGAATAGGAATCTGGATATGAGTAAAGCAGTGCTAGTCATTGATGACGAAGACATCGTCCGTGAAGCAGTAAACGACATTTTAGAATTGGCAGACCTAGAGGTTTTAGAAGCCTCAAATGGCGTCGATGGGCTCGCAATTTTTGATAAAAACCGCGACAACATTGGCGTGATCATGGTGGACATGAAAATGCCAATCATGAGCGGCGCGGAAGTGGTTGAACATCTCAAAGAACGCAACTGCGAAGCACCAATCATTATTTCTTCCGGATACTCCGAAGCTGAGTCCACCCAACAATTCACTGGGCAAGACACCATCAGCTTTCTGCAAAAGCCCTACGACATCGATGATCTGACGAATAAAGTCTTATCAGTGATGGGCGAAAGCTAGTCCAACCATCCAAAAGATTTCTAAAAGCCGAGCATTGTCTCGGCTTTTTTATTACACATCTTAGACACATGTTAGTTTGGTGCGTGCTCAACTGTTG
>JAHDIM010000050.1:4260-20643 GCA_020630805.1 Anaerolineales bacterium | reverse complement strand
GCTGATAGCTGATAGCTGATAGCTGATAGCTGATAGCTGATAGCTGATAGCTGATGCTATCTTACAGGCGTTTGACCCAGAAGCGGGTCGCCATTTTGCGATACGTGAATAATCCGAATAGGCCGGGAGGGGCAAACAGCAAGCGTGAGAACAACCCTTTCACGCCAGGATAATATTCGTATTCGATATGTTCAGTGACTTGCGTCTTATTTTCAGACAGTACTGTGAACGAATGCGTATGCACCCAATGTTGCATTGGACCACTTTGCTGGGTGTCCGTGAACTGTTTGTCACGTTCAACATTCGAATGTACTGCCGTCCAACGAATTGGAAGCGGGCCAAGCCACATCGTGAAATCTGCAATTGACCCATCCGCAAGTGGGTCAAAACGATGCACCTGCATAATCATTGGCGGCGGGGTCAGCCGCTTCAGCGCATTTGGGGCGTAGTGAAAAGCAACCACTTTATCAAGAGGCGCATCCACTGTGAATGAGAAATTGAACTCACGCATCTTGATCAACCATTCCAGGAAGGTACAGTCGTTGCTCTGGTGCTCGCTTCGGCGCTTTTTGCATAATCACTTCACCAGTGACAGCTCTGTGCACAGGACATTTATTCGCAATGGTCAACATACGCTCAATTTGCGCTTCATCTAAATTGCCTTGAAATGTAATATCACTCTCAATAACAGTTACTTTTTTGTTTGGCGCACTCTGCGCCCCTTCTACCTCAGATGCTTTCTTCTGCTCTAAGGTTAATTGGATATCCATCCCTTGCAGATCCCAACCTTTGCGTTGTGCATACATTTGAACGGTAATCACCTTGCACCCAGCTAATGAGCTCAAGAACATATCCATCGGCGTGGGGCCAGTATCATCTCCACCCAGTGAGGTTGGCTCGTCAGAATAAAAAGTGTGACTCCCCGCTTTGATTTCAACTTGATAGTTCCGCACTAATTTGGCAGAAACAGCCATAGCATTGCTCCTAAAACAAAAAACCGAAGACAACTGTCTTCGGTTGTAATTCTATCGGGATTAGATGAAACTCGCCGCGTAATTACGCTTCTACTTTCACGCCACGCCAAAAGGCGTAATAGCCTTCGATATTCTTTGCACGGTCAGAGGGCTCACGATAGATCCACGCAGCATCTTGCGCCACGGCACCCTCTGCGCTGACGCTAAAGTAGTTTGCAGTCCCCTTCCAAAAGCAGACTGACGTGCTTTCGGTTTCAGACAAATAGTCTTGATTCACCGACTCTGGTGGGAAGTAATGATTTCCTTCAACGATAACTGTTGCATCACTCTCGGCAATGACTGTGCCGTTCCATATCGCTTTCGCCATTATGTTCTCCGAATAACTTTTTAGATTAGGTCTTTGGTATGAAATAAGGTTATCATCGCACACAATCTATTACACTATAATGGTGGTAAGGACACCCTAACACTGAAATGTCGCATAGAGTGCGATGCATATTGCAGATTCTTTATAAGATTAGCAATAATTCGTGACTTTGCCAGACCTATCATGTCAGATAGTCTGGTAAGCCGCATTGTAAAGACCTCATAACGAGGAAAAATCTTACGATCAATTTAGTTGTTTTCTAAAGGAGACACCGTGGCAAGAGGCAAAGATAAAGAACGCGTGGACTTAGGCGGCCTATTCGAAAAGGCGCTAAAAGACATGAAAGAAAACCGTGGTCGTGTCAATGACATGGACGACAACGGAAACCATGGCGATAACATGGTACAAAACCTGCAAATTATCGCCAATATTTTGAGCGGACGTGGCAAACCAGCGGACTTGTTCAAAATTGCTGGTGAAGAGCTCATGAAGCGTGGCGCTGGTGGCACCAGCCGCTATTACGCGGAAGGCTTTGAAGAAGCCTCCCAACAATTTGAAGATCGTGAAGAACTGGCTACAGATGATGTTATGCCGTTACTGGAATCCATTCTTGGCTCAATTCCAAACGCTGGGCATCCACCAGCAGAACAAAAGCCAAAGGCACCGGTCGACCCGACCCAAGCACTCTTAGAAGGCCTGATGGGCGTTCTAGGTGGTGCTGGCGCTATTCAACAACAGCAAGCCCCTCCTGCGCAAGCGATGGGTGGCGGCAGTATTCTTGAAGAATTGGTGGGAATGGCCATGGGTGGCGGTCAACGCCGTCAACAAGCGGCTATCGACGCTGATGGTGATGGAATTGACACTGCTGACTTAGCTCGTTTACTTATTCCAGCCGGTATTGCTTACATGCAAGCCAAAGCCGCAGGTCTAGACAATAGCGCCGCAGCCCAAAAGGCATTGATCGGCGCGATTAGCGGCGGTACGCTCAATCCATTCCAAGCTGGCTCTGCCCGTTCAGCTGCGGGCGGCTTAATTGCCCAAAGCATTCTCAAGTCTGTTTTCGGACAAGCCTAATTTGCATGAAAAATGATTTGCGTCATACACTAAGTTAACGCACAATCAGATAGCATAAAAACGTGGACTGTTATCTCCCGAAGAGTTGACAGTTTGAGAGGAGGCAATGTACCCTGCACTACCCTACTCCTCTAGTTTGTTTGCCGCAGTAGCCGACCCTTCGCGAACTGCTGGCAATCGATTTTGTTAGAGACAAGCGAAGGATCATTCCTAATTGGAGGAAAATAAATCGTGGCACAAGAAGAAAAGAAAGGCATTTTTGGTCGTATGGTTGACAAGGTAAGCTCACGCGACGAACGTGAAGCTGCTGAAGCCGCCGCCCAAGAAGCTGCTGCTGCAAAGGCTGCTGCCGCTAAAGAAGCTGCTGCTAAACGCAAAGCAATGGCAGACGCCCGTGCTGCTAAGGCTTCAGCTGAAGCCGCTGAAGCTGCAGCAAAAGCAGAAGCAGAAGCTGCTGATGTTGCTGAAAAAGCTGCTGCCAAAGCAGGTCAAGCAGAAAAGATGGCAAAAGCAAAAGCTGCTGCTGCTGACAAGCGCGCTGCTTACGAAAAACGCCAACGTGAAGCTGCTGAAGCAAAAGCTGCCGAAGCTGAAGCAAAAGCCGCCGAAGCTGCTGCTGAATTGGAAGAAATGAAGGCTGCAAAAGCTGCTGAAGAAAGCGAAAAGCGCCGCGCTGCATTTGCCAAGGCTCGCGAAGAACGTCTTGCAAAACAAGCTGCTGCTAAAGCTGAAGCAGAAGCCGCTGCCGCTGCTGCCGCAGTCATGGCAACCCATACCGTTGCTGCTGGCGACACCCTTGGTGGTATTGCATTGAAATACTACGGCTCAGCTGTCAAAGACAAGTGGATGAAAATCTACGAAGCGAACAAAGACATCATCGGGGACAACCCAGGCATGATCAAAGTTGGTCAAGAACTGAAGATTCCAGCCAACGACTAGTCGCTTAGCAGATCATAAATCTGAGACCAAAGCCGTACCCAAGTGGGTGCGGCTTTTTTGTTTCCAAGACAACAGATACAAACATTGAAGTTTTTTAGTTTGCCAGTAGAATCCAACCCAGATGAAAATGCCCGTTACTACTGTCTCCCCCGTTGGAACTCCAAATTTACTGCCCATTCGTATTTTGGTTGTAGAAGACTCACGTAGCGATTTCGCAATGCTTGAACGCGGGCTGCAACGGGACAAAGACACCACCTATGATGTCACGTGGACCCGCAACGGAGCCGATGCGAAACAATGTATTGATACGCAGGCCGTTGATATCCTCATTATGGATCACAACTTGCCTGACACGACCGGGCTAGAGTTGTTCGCAACCATTGAAAATCCACTGCTGCAATTTGGGTCTGTACTAATTACAGGCAATGACACAGATAATGTCCCCGCAGAAGCCCTGAAACTAGGGGTTGATCATTATCTCTTCAAAGACACCCAGGGGAACTATCTCAACCTGCTGCCATACGTCGTAAAGCGAGCCTATGCCAGCTTTCGCGAGCGTAAAATGCTGGAAGACAAAGCCCAACAGCTTGCAGCGCTCAACGCCGAGCTCGACGACTTCGCAAAAACTGTGGCGCACGAAGTCAAAGCGCCGCTGACCCATATCACTGCAAACGCAGACCTCGTCTTGATGGATTTTGAAGATGAATTACCAGCGATGGTCATTAAATCTATCAATTCAATGCGCAAGCATGCTTACTCTATTCGCAACATTGTCGATGACTTGCTGCTGTTGAGTAGCACGAATGAAGTTGAGGTTCCCATTGAGCCATTAGATATGCATGCCATTGTGATGAGCGCGATAGAAGTCCATGAACCGCTTATCCAACGCACCCAAGCACGTGTCCACGTTCCCGCTAGCTTCAGAGCAGCCAAAGGGTATGCTCCCTGGGTGCAAAAAATCTGGGAAAACTATATTAGTAATGCTGCCAAATATGGCGGCTTGCGAGTCAACATCCAGCTGTCCAGTCAAGACTTAGGGAATGGCCTCATCCGCTACACTGTCACTGACAATGGACCAGGGATTTCAGCCTCCAACCAGACGAAACTCTTCATTCCATTTTCACGGTTGCATCGTAGTCGCGCCCGTGGGCATGGGTTGGGACTTTCAATTGTGGACCGCATTACCCAACGGTTAGGTGGAAAGGTTGGTCTAGATAGTGACGAAGGTGCAGGTACGACCTTCTGGTTCACGCTACCAAGTAGTCAGGAGTAAACGAGAAGCGTTATGTCTTCAGCAGATCACATCAAAATGGAACCCGCCTGGAAAGCCGCCCTACTGGATCAGTTCGACGCGCCATATATGCAACAGCTACGGAGCTTCCTTGTCGACGAAATCAAAGCAGGGCAGACGATCTACCCGCCTGGGCCGCAATACTTTGAAGCCTACAACGTCACGCCTTTAGACAACGTCAAAGTCGTTATTCTGGGACAAGATCCATATCATGGCCCGGGTCAGGCGCACGGGATGTGTTTTTCAGTCCAGCCAGGCGTCCGGATTCCGCCTTCGCTGCTCAATATCTACAAAGAGCTTGAAGACGACTTAGGCATCCAGCGTGCCAAACATGGTTATTTACAACACTGGGCAAAACAAGGTGTGCTCTTGCTAAACAGCGTGCTGACCGTGCGCCACAAATCCGCTGGATCGCATCAGGGACGCGGTTGGGAGCGCTTTACAGACCGCACCATTCAAATTTTGAATGCGCAAAAACAAGGGTTGGTTTACATTCTCTGGGGCAAGTATGCCCAAGAAAAAGCCCGTGTTGTAGACCCACGCCAAAACCTAATTCTCAAGTCAGTGCATCCATCTCCAATGGCAGCTCATCGTGGTTTCTTTGGTAGTAAGCCGTTTTCAAAATGTAACCAGTATTTGGAAGCCCAAGGCAAAACACCAATTGACTGGCAATTGCCGGAACACGTCTAGCCGTCTCTCATCGCTTAGGGTTTCTTGAGGAAACGGCGCGTTACTTGCAAGCAAACTTGGCATTTGAGACAATGCAATCATCAGATGCACAGGTTGCATCTCCAACCCACGATCCTTGTTATGAAACGGAATAGCGTTTTCTTTTTCTCTTTGCTTTTTAGTATCAATTTTGTACTTGTCGCCTGCGGCCCACGCCAAACTGCTGAGTTACCTGTCAATTCACGTGTTGAAACTGCAGTTGCGGCGACAGTCTCCGCCCAGAACCCAGAGGATACAGCGGCGCCAACGACTGTCCCGGCAACAGAAGCAGCCCCAACCGAACCTTTTGAACCCAATGAAGCGCTGCCAACGCTAGAAGTCGCAAGTGAAGGCGAAGCAGCAGCACCAACCAACACAGCAGCACCGCCAACTGCAGCCCCCACAGCTGAACCTGAACCTACTGAAGCCTCGGCTGAAGCAGCAGCAGAAGAGAGTGTAGACACCGCCGAAGCCACCACGGCCCAAGCCATTGGCGGGGCTGGTGGCACGCTCAACATCACATGGATCGACCAAGGCAATGTGTGGTTCTGGAGCGATGATGGTCGGACTGCAACCCAACTCACCGATACGGGCGACGTGTGGGAAACCAGCATTTCTGACACGGGACAGTACATCGCATACATTACAGACTGGCAAACACAGCAACCAGAACTTTGGGTTGTTGACACGACCAACAAAGCCACGACGCAGCTTCTCAGTTACGATGCAGTCTCAACGCTCCCAGACATCGATTTACGTGACATTACCTACGTTGACATCACATTTTTAGATTGGGTTCCTGGCACCACAACGCTAGCGTTCAGCACTGGCCAAGGCTTTGAGTTTGGCGGCCTAAATAATGATGACCTCTACATGGTTGACATTCCAGACGGTGACATCAGACAAATCTATCAGCCGGGTGAAGGGGGCAACATTGTGTTCTCCCCAGATGGGCAACAGATGGCAATTGTCACGTCAGGCGATTATGAAAACCTCCCTGGTTCTATTTCAATTGCCAACATTGATGGTTCTGATCTTCGCGAAGGCGTCCTGGCCTACAAATCTGTCCTGACGTACAGTGAATATGCATACTATGCCAAGCCCGTTTGGAGCGCAGACAGTGAAGTGCTTTACGTTGCCATTCCACCGAGTGACGCACTTGGAGATGGCGGGCCAACAAACGTTTGGGAAATTGATGTTGCTTCTGGTGCCGCGTTACCCGCTGGGCAATTTGAAGCAGCCCCCTTCTTTGGTGGTGAGCTCCAAATTTCACCTGAGATGGGTAAAGTCGCTTACTTAGTCGAAGGTGATGACACCGATCCAAACAATCGGGAGTTACGCGTTGCCAACATCGATGGCAGCGATGACAACGTTGTATCCAGTGGACAGATCTTCTTCGACAGCTGGGCGCCAAACTCCGATAACTTCATCTTTTCAAACCAATTGTCTGGTAATTATGAGTTCAGTTCGCTTAGCGGTGATGTGCAAGCCATGTCAAAGACAGCCGACGAAACTGTTGGAACCTTTGATTGGGTTGACTCAGACCAGTTCCTCGTCACAGTCGGTGACTATGGCAACTGGGAACTGCGCCTTGGCACCACTGACGGTGAATTTGAGACGATTGCAAGCCCAACGGATGACTTCTTTATTTTCGACTTTGCGAAATTAGGGAATTAAATATCACTATGACAAAACTCGTTCTCATTGCGGGCGCAGTATTCGCTGGGCTTGCTGTTGCCATTGGAGCGTTTGGCGCGCATGCCCTAGCCGATTCAGTGCCACCAAATCGTTTGGAAACCTTCGAAACTGGTGTACGCTATCAGATGTATCATGCATTGGCGCTACTAATTTTCGGCTTACTGCTGTTGCAGCCAGCCTTTAGTAAGGCTCCCTACGTGACGCTGATTGCATGGCTGTTTATCATCGGAATACTTATATTTTCAGGCAGTCTTTATATTCTTGTCATTACTGACACCGCTTGGTTAGGTGCCATCACGCCGATTGGTGGCGTGGCGCTGATTGGCGGCTGGATAATGTTAGCGATAAGCCTGCTCAATACACAAGGAATTTGAATGAGCGATTCACAATCGAATGATGTGCAAGACGCGCTCGATGAAGTACTAGATGCTGACATCGATCCGTCTGACGACATCGAAATTACAGATACCGTTGCGGCTGTTCAAGACCCAGAACCAACCTTAGATCTGGTGCCACGAAGTCGCGCAACTGCGTATCTCATGATGATCCCCCTTGCCTTACTGCTCGGTCTGGCTGGCGGATATTTTGTTTGGGGACAACCGCTAATTGAAGCGCAAGCCGCCCTCGCTGCACAACCTGAAGCCATTGCCCAAGCTGTCGCGATTGGTGTGGCTGAAGGCTTGCCTGAAACCACCGGGCAAGCGGCGCTAGATGAAGCTGCCATCGCAACGGCAGTCGCTGACTCCTTTGGCAAAGTCTTACAACAAGCGGCACAACCGCAGCAACAGCAACAGCAACCAGAACGCCAACAACCACAAGCCATTGACTTCGATCTCAGCAATGATCCCTCAATTGGTCCTGAAGACGCGCTAATTACAATTGTAGAATTTGGAGAGTTTCAATGACCTTACTGTGGTCGTTTCCGTGTTGAAACGTTTCCCAAGTTGTTAGAAGCTTACGGTGACAAAATTCGCTTTGTATCTCGTGACTTCCCGTTGACAAATATCCACCCTATGGCATTGCCTGCTGCGGAAGCATCACAGTGTATCCATCGCCAAAATCCTGACTTGTACTGGGAATTTTCGGACATTCTGTATCGCAACCAAGGCTTATTGAGCATGGAATTCATGGCGCAAGTCGCAGCCGACATTGGCGTGGAAATGGAAGACTACACTCAATGTGTGGAAAGCAATGAAATGCGCGAACTGGTCAGCCAAGACTTTCGCGAAGCACAGCAAGCCGGTGTGAATAGCACACCAACATTCTTTGTAAACGGCCAAGCTCTGATTGGAGCACAACCGTTCGAGAACTTTGCCATCGTCATTGAAGGCATGCTTGCTGAACTTGAAGCAGAAGGCAGTTAGTCAAATCTAGATTGACTTAGCAACTTGCACCAAAAAAGGCGCTGATTGATAATGTCAGCGCCTTTTTTATTTTATGAAATCCGCTCCTTATTGGCTCCTGATCTTCCTTATCCTCGGTGGGTCAGCACTGCGCTTTTTTCGGCTTGATTATCAAGAACTGCGCGGTGACGAAGCCTTCTCCTGGAATTACGCTGTCAACAAGTCCGGCCCGTGGCATATTGTTGAAACCATCATTACTGAAGGCGACCCACAACCACCTTTGCATTACTGGTTGCTCCAAGGCTGGACACGTGTTTTCGGTGACAATGAGTGGGCACTCCGGTCCAGTTCCGCCACGCTAAGCATTCTGCTTATTCCATTGATATTTGCAGTCGGCAAGCGCTGGTTCAATGCCCGCGTCGGCCTGATTGCTGCAGGAATCACCACGCTACACCCTTATCAGATCTGGCTCGCCCAAGACGTGCGCAATATGTATATTTTGGCAACCGGCTTTAGCCTGTTGTCGATTCACGCGTTACTGCGGCTCAATAAAACAGGCAATCGCATTTGGTGGCAATATGTTGTCTTCAGCTTATTGGGCTTGTTTAGCCATTACTATTCTGGCTTTGGGCTAGCATCTCATCTGATCTTGATTGCCCTTTCGTGGGACAACCACGCCCGTCGACGCGCGTGGTTGTCCGCAAATCTGCTCATTACAGCCCTCTTAGCACCGTGGCTTGCCATTATTCTGCCCGTTTTTCTGGGGGGGCAATTAGCTGATCCGACCCGCATTTCACTGCTCGATTATTTCAACAACGCGTTGTTGAAATTCATGAGCGGTCCATCAATTGGATTACTTGCCGGACTAGGTATTTTGATTGTGTGGGCAACACTCTCTGTATGGGGCATGAAGCGCGCTGAAAAAACCGCACGCAACCGACTTGCTATGTTGCTAGGATGGTTTGGGATTACCCTTGCTGCGGTTTACGCAGTCACCTTTGCCCGTGCGACTCTCAACAGCTTTTACTTGATGGTGGCATTTCCAGCAGTGTATTTACTAGCCGCCTACGGAATTTCTAAGCTCAATACTGCGCTTTTGAGAACCACCCTTTTGGGCGCCATATGCGTCGTTTTTGGCCTCACCCTTTACAACCATTACGTTATCGATGCCTACAGCAAAACGCAAGGATTGCGCGACCTCTCAGACCGTATTGAAGCGCAGCGTACGCCAAACGACATTGTGATCACAAACATCCCAGACCCAGTGCAGGTCTATTACTTGCGCAACACTGGCATTCCGCGCTCGCTGTTACCGCAGAGAGATGTATTCACAGAGGAGCACGTCACCACGGCTATTGATAATTTACAGCCGTATTTTGAGAACGTGTGGGTAATTCCGGCTAGAGCAGCAAAGTGGGATGCAGACGGGCTAGTCGAAACTACATTCAACGACCGTTACTTGCGCAATGGAGACTATAACTTTGCAACCGCCCGACTCCAACGCTTTGCAATGGATCCCGCAACAGATCCAGATTTTATTTCTCTCGATCTTGATTTAGCTGATGGTATTCGTCTTGTCGGCGCTTACATTGCTCTTAATGGCGATGCAACAATTGAAACAGCGTCTGATGAGCAATGGGTTCGCACGACACTAGTTTGGGAAGCTATCCAGCCTCCAACACAGGACTATCAGGTCTTTGTTCACGCCCGCGCATTTGACGGCTTTGTTGTCGCCCAGCATGACGGCATTCCGCATAATGCACAAGCGCCAACATCAACCTGGGTTTCTGGCAACACCGTCTTAGATGTACACGAGTTTCAACTTCCGGCTGGCCTAAGTACGCCAACAATAGACATCGTCATTGGGATGTATGACCCTGCCACTGGTGAGCGGCTTCAGACCGCAAATTCGCAAACAGATCAAGTTTTTTTGCGGCAATATCAACTTGCAATTGAAACACCTTAGATCCCGCTTTACAGACTGTTAACAAAAATTTGAATACAATGTAATTGTGCCGTAAAGGAAATTACGGCGCTGAACGCGTTAAGGAAGTATGTCTCGTATTCGATCATTCGCGAATTTGCGAAATATGGCCTATCTGTCAGGATTTGCCAGCGTTGCCGCTGCGCTTTACTATCGGGAAACTCTTAGTTGGCAATGGCAACTCATGCGTGCTGTGGCACAGTCACAGCGCTTTCAATTTCGTAATCGACACATTTCAAAAAACATCCGCTACGGTCGGTATCCACGCAATCGGTTAGATGTGTTCTACCCAGAAGTGGGTGATAACAAACCGGTAATGGTTTTTGTCCATGGTGGCAGTTGGGCGAGTGGAGACAAGAGCCTGTACATCCCGATTGCAGACAAGTTTTTACCAGAAGACATTGTCGTTGTGCTCATCAACTATGGACTAGCGCCAACGCACACCTATCCTTATCAATCCAAAGACGTGGCGCGTGCCATCGATTGGACGTTCCGCAACATTCGCGCCTATGGAGGCAATCCGAATAACATTACGTTGGTGGGGCATTCTGCTGGCGCACATATTTCTTCGCTCGCCCTCTTCGATGAACGCTTTCTTGAGGTCTACAACCGGAAAGCCTCAGACCTAGCAGGGTTTATTGGCATGAGTGGGCCATATGACCTGCCAGACTTGCTTGAGTTTTTGAAAATTGAACGCGGGTATTCTGGAGATTTAGTATGGAATTCATTGGATCGTCCCGAAAATATCAGGTTGGCGTCACCTATCCGCAATTTGCGTGATGATGTCTGTCCAGTGTTATTGCTCCACGGTGAGGATGATGATACTGTTCCCGTGCGCAGTTCCAAACAATTTTATAGTGCGTTGCTGGAAACCAATAATCCAGTTCAGCTTAAAACATATCCGGGCGTTTCCCACGCTGGCCCAATTATTAATGCGTTGAACCACAGCAGGAAAAACCCGGTAAATGTCATTGAAGATATGTGCGCGTTTATCAAACGCGATGTGAATATTGCCCCAGCGTTACCGACAGCAGCCCTACGCGAGCTACCTGCGGCGGGTGCGACTACTTAATACTCTTCGTCTCGAAATCAGTGTGGCCGTAAATATATTGCAACCAGCCACTAATCGCCATTTCGCCAAAGCTGTTGTGTCGCACTTTGGTGTTGCTATCCACACCAGCAGCCATTAACTCACCACACAATGCTAACGTGTCATTGCGCGTTGCTTCAAACTGTTGTTGTGCGTCAGCCCATGAAAGCTCTTTCGCTGGACGGTAACCATCGTATTCTTCATCACGAAACTGCTCGCCTAACGCTACCCGAATTCGGTTCTGCGCCCATCGCTCAATGCCTGTGACATGCGTCAAAATACCATGTGCTTTTGCATCGCCAGCAGCAGTTGTTGCCCGCTCAAGAACGACGTTTCGGCCAGCAGTGAGTTGATTGGCCAACTCGGTATAACTTTTGTTTTTTGAGGGGCGTTCGAACATGAAGGTTCGCATTGCCCAAAACACTGGATTGATCATAACGAATATGAAACTATGAAATTAGGCTAAGCGCTCTGCCAATGTTGCTTTCACTGCTTCTGCACTTGCAGGTAGTCGCACCGCAGGGTTTGGCAAGGTGCTTTCAACTTCTGGCAAACTTGCAGCATGATAGCCAGTCTTGAATGATGTAAATTTCAGACCATGCGCAGTGCTAATCACAACCACGCGATCATCACTCTTGATTGTACCGTCATCCACCAGCTTATTCAGCACTGCCAGGGCTACGCCAGTATGTGGGCAGTTATACATCCCAGCTAGATCACCCAATGCTGCGGCGTCCGCGAGTTCTTGTTCAGTGGCTTGTGCCACAAGGCCGTTAGAATTTTGCACCGCGACCACAGCTTTATCGTAACTGACAGGATTGCCAATTCGAATGGCAGATGCTTGCGTCGCCTGTGCCGTCATCGTTGACTTTGCCGAGAAGTCATTCAAGTAACTCTGATAAAACGGATTAGCGTGTTCTGCTTGCGCCGCAACGAGGCGCGGCATGCGGTCAATGACACCTAAGTCCATCATCAATTTCAAGCCTTTGTACAGCGCACTGATGTTCCCCAAGTTACCAACCGGAATAATGATCCAGTCTGGAACTTCCCAGTTGAACTGACGCACAATCTCCATTGCAACCGTCTTTTGGCCTTCAATGCGCAAGCTATTCATCGAATTTGCTAAGTAGATACTGTTGTCTTGCGTGACTTGTTTGACAATATCCATACAGCCATCAAAGTCAGTGTCCAGCGCTAACACGTGCGCCCCATTTGCCGTTGGTTGGATGAGCTGCGCGGCGCTCACTTTGTTGTCTGGCAAAAACACAACCGAAGGGATATCCGCAGCGGCAGCGTAGGCCGCTAAGGCTGCGCTTGTATCGCCTGTACTGGCCGCCGCAACGGCTTGAACTGGGCTGTCACCGTTTTGCATCATCTGGTTGACCACGCTAACCAATACCGTCATACCCAAATCTTTGAAACTGCCGGTATGACTGTTACCACACTGCTTGATCCACAGATCGTTCAGGCCAATTTTCTGGCCGTAACTGCGCGCAAAGTACAGATTTGAGTTCCCTTCAAACGTGCTGACGACATTGTCATCTGCAATGGTTGGAATAACCCATTCTTTGTAGGCCCACACCCCACTTCCGTAGGGGTGCTGATTGCCACCAGCGCGCGCATCAAACAAGTCCTTCCATTCTTGGGCAGACTTATCTTTTAGCGCCTCAACATCGTGGGTAACTTCTAACAGCCCATCACACTTCGGACAGCGATAAATGACATCATAGATGGCGTAACGGTCGTCGCAGCAACCGTTGAAACATTGAAACCAGCAAGAGTAAGACATAGAGATTGATAAATTCGTTTTTTTTGAAATTGTATTTTCCTCAGTTTACACGCAAATCAGATGCACCATATGCCGACGCAGTCTGTAAAAATGATGAGTATTTTGGGCATGTTGGCTAATACTCTGACTTCGCGCGATAATACGGAGCTGTAATCCATCCCAACGCAAATACAATTTATGTCTGATTTCCAACTCACTACTCCTGAATTTGAAGGCGCAAAAGAAAAGTCAAGCCTGATCCTGTCGCTGCTGCAGCGTGATGCACAGCAAATTGATCCAGATGAATTTGATGGCGCGTTTTTCCGCGTCTTAGCTGCTTTTGAAAACCAAGGCCGCAGCCAAGGCATGAAAGACGAAGAAAACCCGTTCGTGGTCTTGAGTACAGAAATCAGCAAACTTTTGTTTGAACGCTCGCAAGCTTGCCTCACTGCCGAAGATGTTCCCGAACAGTTCTCAACTGACGTGGGTCGTTTCCGACACATGATCAAAGAAGCGGTTCACAATCCGGGCATGCTGCCGTTGGCTGTACGGGTTGGCAAGCAAATGCTTGGCGCAGTTGACCCCATTGAACATCCGGCATTTCTTGCCCAGTTGCAAAATGATATGGGGACGGCTTATGTTGATCTTCAAATTCAACAGCGCAAAAAAGCGGTCGATACGGCTATTGGATACTATGAAAAAGCGTTAGAGTTTCGGACGTTGGGCCGAAATCCGAGCGAGCATGCAGAAACCCAATACAACTTGGGCAATGCTTGGCTACAACAACCTGGGGTAAACAAATTCCGTGAACAAGCACTAGACAAAGCCTTGAACGCGTTCGATGTGGCTCGCCGAGTCGCGACCGTAAGCGATAATCAGAATTTGCCCCTTATTTGGCTCGGACTTGGAACCGCGCTGGCCCTCAATCCACAACAAGACTTTGGCGCTGGAATAGAGCACTTATTCAAGGCGCTCAATGCGTTCAATTCGGAAGAACAGCCTGAGGCTTGGGCACTCACGCATACCCGCTTAGGCGCTGCGAATTTGCTCAGCCCTGACGGAAAAAACAGTGCCGCCATCCCGCACTATGCTAGTGCCCTAGAGTATTACGGTCAGCAAAAGATGATCGAACGGCATGCGGCTATCCTAATTCAGCTTGCAATTGCCTATCTGAGAGAAGGGGATGACACCTCTTTGCAAACGGCTACTGAGATTATTCAAGGTATCCAACCCATTTTGGATGCAGAACGCAGTACGCAACAGCGCGTCCAATTGCAAACCGCTTTTGGCCCAGGGTTTGTGAGCTACTTGACACTACCTTACCGCGCAGCGCTAGCTGCGAAGGCATCCAAGCTGGAACTTGCCACACTCAGAAGTGAGTTGCGCGAGTTAGCAGAAGTCAATCTGCTGCGGATTATTACGGAGCCTGAAAACGCGGCGCAATTTGGGCACCGCGCATTCGAAGCCGCGCGGGCAGCTTGTCCGACGTGTAGTTAGTTGAAAACTTGCATAGCCTGACTTCTAGATAGGTATTGCCTTTTTAATTGAGCGAATTCCTACTACCTGCGAGCGATAGAGCAGGTTACCTAATAAGATTCGCATAAAATCCTCAACAGCGTTATCTAGAATTGAGGCTACATAGCGGCTTAAACGCAAAGAGTTCTACCCCACCCAACTCACCCTCCTTTCAGGAGGGGTTAGGGTAGGTAGAACTCTTTGTTGATTCAAATGCTCAGTCTTCTACGGATGAAAGAACACCGTCTCACATTCGCCATTGACATTAGTGTCATGACCAGAGCCGGTATCTGCATTGTCAATTCCAGTGCCACAGGCAATGGTGTCTGCGCCACCGCCTTCGTAATAATCTAAGCTGTCGGCATAAATGGTGTCGTTTCCGCCGCCGCCCAGAATTGTGTCATTGCCGGTGCCGAGACCATGGACTGCATCACCATAGATGAAGTCATTGTCTTCACCACCGTAGATCAAGTCATTCCCTGAACCGGGGAAGTCGCGACTGTCACCGTGGATCTGATCCATCCCAGGGCCAGCATAGACCTTGTCATTCCCTGAGCCAGGCGCGTTGCGGGTGTCGGCGTAGATAATATCATCACCAACGCCGCCATAAATCGTGTCGTCGCCCCAGCCAGCGTAGTGACGGCTGTCTCCATAGATCGTATCTAGGCCACCTTCGCCAAAAATAACATCGTTGCCATGGCTAATGCCGTCAGCAGCATCCCCAACGATGACATCGTCACCAGGACCGCCATAAATCCAGTCATTGCCATAGGACTCCCCAGCCCAGCCGTCTCCAAAAAGCTGGTCGTTTCCAGCGCCACCGAGTAGAACATCATTCTCAATACCGCCCGTCATATCGTCGCCGTAGATGAAGTCATCACCTGTGCCACCTTCAATGCGATCTTGACCAGTACCACCAACGAGATTGTCATTCCCGCCAGCACCATAAATAATGTCGTTGCCGCCTAACCCCAAAATATGATTAGGGTTGTCGTTACCATAAATAATTTCTGCGCAATCTGTTCCTTCATAGCTATCGCTCTGAATAATGATTGCATTTGGATGCAGTTCAAACGGCGCGTTATACAAATACACATGCACAGGTTCCGGTGGACACGCATGCTGAGCTGCAATATTCAGAGGCATCAGTAATACCCCCCAAATAGACACTAACAATATCTTCTTCAATGAATTCACCTAATGTAAAAAGCTAAAAAACAACAAATTTGCGAATAGACGCACTTGATGATGTGACAGTCCTGCCAAACGGCAGTCACAAATTAAGCCGTAAATACACTGAATTTTATAGATCCAGTTTGTAATAGGACATCAACAGTCAAGTTATTTTACAGTTGTTGTAAAGTTTTTAGCGTAATTGAAGGACTTCAGAGGAGGCGTTAGCGTAAATATAAGCGCTAATCCAGTCAGCAAGCTAATTGGTTTAGTATTTTGTCTAACTGAGATAGATAGCTACGCCCAAATTCATGGTCTTCCAAGCCAGAATAGAGTTGCTTAGGCAAATCAGGCTTGATTTCAGCAGTGCAAGTAGCAACACCTAATGCAATGGTGGCGACAGTATCCACATCTCCGGTAAAGGCAATGCAAGCACGCAAGAGTTCAGATTGCGATCTG
>JAHDIM010000050.1:0-4160 GCA_020630805.1 Anaerolineales bacterium | reverse complement strand
TGGCAACAAATGCTTTGGGCGCATATTCAAATCCAGCACCGTAGGCATCACCAATCGCGAGTTCAACTAACATCAGATTTCAAGACCTTATATTTCGTTTGGACAAATCCAAAAGGGTAAGCCTGCGTAGATTGATGTTCCAAATGGACGTCTGCAAGCAATGCTCCAAATAGCGGAATGCCCTCGCCTAGCAAGATTGGAATTTGCGTGATGATGAGTTCATCAATCAGCCCAGCTGCTAAGAAGCGCTGAATAGTCAGGCCACCATCAATATATAAACGTGTCATACCCCCTGCAGCGAGCCGTTGACTCAACGCTAAAGGTGCTTCCTCAGAATGTGTCACGATATCCGGCAGGTGTTTCGGAAAAACAATTGGGTTACGGCTCAATACAATCACCGGCGTATTGCCATAAGGCCAGCCACCAAATCCGAGTACGGTTTCATACGAATGCCGCCCCATTACCAATGCATCCACAGCGCTGATGAATTCACCATACCCACAATCTTCGCCCGGTGTGACGACTTCATTGGCCGCATTGAGCCAATCGACACTGCCATCTTTCCGAGCGATAAAGCCATCCACACTGGTTGCAATAAAGACGCAGTTTTGAGTCGTCATCTAAGTCCTCTTTGGGTAATACTTGACTACCGTAAGTTCTACGTCAGTCAGCTCTGCTTTGATAATTTCGGCAATCACGTTCCAGTCACCACCGGCAAGTCCCGCCCCAATTAGAGGCATCCCGACACGCAAATTAGCGAACTGTAGATTGACAAGTTTCATAGCACTGCGAATGGCGTCATAGTCCACTTTCACGCCCCGACCGCGCCAATGCCACTGGGTATACGCATTGACCACCGTAAATCGCACTGCGTCGCGGCTGATTTCAGCCAGACTAATCGTTCCAAGTTTCTTCCGGTCGCCCTTTTGCGTTGCACGGTCAGCAGCATAGGCTTCGGGGAATTTTTGACGAATGGTCTTTGCAATCCCTTTCCCCATGACACACTGACAGTTACAACCATGCACAATGACATCAAAGTGCCCAGCTAGCGCAAGTTCAAGAAGATCTCCATGAATAACGTTCATGAAACTAATATTAGTGTATTTTATACACTTTATCAAGAGAAAAAGAAAGCGCATCTTGTATGCGCAAGTTACCGCGGTTATTGAATTGAAGACCGAAGCTTTTTCAACATGCGTGCAACGTGTACAGGATGGTAGGAGACATCAAACTCGCGTTCAATGAGTTCAGCAACAATAGAATTATTCCAAGCATCAACATCAAACCCATGTTGGCTTGGTGCATCTTCGAGCAATACGGCTAAGCGTGTTTTATCCGCTTCAGATAATCGGCTTGGCCTACCAGTAGCAGCTTTACGGACAAGTGCGTCCGGACCGCCCTCTTCCCGTGCAGTTTTCATCCACTGGCTAACAGCGCCTCTAGTTACACCTAGCGTCCGGGCAATCTCAACCTGAGACATCCCACTTTGGTAAAGCTGCCAAGCCCGCAAACGCCGCGCCTCACGCTCAGCCCGTTTTGACAATGGGCCAGTCGAAATCTTTGGGGATGTCACAACACTGGCTGCTGCAGTAACAAGAGGTTCGGTCCTAACATTAGCGGTCGGCACAGCAGTAACCATCGATTGGGCAGTTGCAACGCCCACAGAAGTCTCCTGTGCATCACTACGCGTTGCCTCAGCGACTGCATCCGCAATCAATTTTTCGCGATGGCGCTTGGCTAACTCTAGCCACATTGGCCCCACTACACCAACCACAAGCGCAACAACATAAGGCCAAGAGAAGCGCAGTGCGTCCCAGCCTAAAAATGTCCAGCGTAAGGTTGTTGGATCTCCGTCCATCGTGAAATTCTAAACAGTTGTCAAATGATCAAGCAGCAAGCGACGTGAAAGATTGGTTTGCAGCACATTTTGCGGGTCATATTGTTGCTTGAGTGCGAGCATCTTTTTCATGCGAGTATCCCCAAGCGATGCAGCATACGCGTCTGGACGCAAATGGGCATCTTTCGCCAAGTAAAACCGGCCACCCGCCTCAACCACAAGTTGGTCTAAATCATGCATGAGTTGGAGCAACGCATTTTTATTACGTTTTGTAACGCGAAAGTCCATTGCAAGTGAGAAACCATCCAAACTATAGGCCATCAGAAAGTTATCATCTGCTGGATGTCGCTTGATGACGCCCAAATAAGATGGATATCCCCGTTGCTGGCAAAGCGCTAGCATCGACCGAATGGCGGTCTCTGATGTCTCATATGGCAAAAAACACTGATGCTGTAGCAATCCACCGGGCAAATACGCTTTTTTCCAATGCGGCACATAATCCAGCATGAAATTTGCTGCCGCGTATGAGTTTAGGTTCTGATTCCCGTGTTGCAATTTTCCGGCCCAAAACTTAGCAACGTTGGCCCAATAGATCCCAAAGTTGTTGGTAACCAGCTGTGCCGCCCGCCACAAGATCGATTTTGGAATAATTCCCGCAATCGTATCGGACACGTCTTGGAACGCAAGCCGCAAAGTTTGTAACGCTTGCGGGTCCGCCCCTTCAGATAGTGCATTGCTTGTATCAACTTGACCACGACCAAGCTTGTCGCCTTTAGCAAAGCAGTCTACCCAGCCAACCATATAGTCTGACGCATCTTTATGCGTATCCATCAGCGTAAGCAGTTCATGCAAATTATCCGCTGAGCGTGACGTCGTCTTCAAACGCCCCGAAAAGATCCGCTTCATTTGCAGCTTGGCACGCGTAATAATGGCGAACATCCCAAAACCACTGATAATGCTATAGAACAAATCTGGCGTTTCTTCAGGGTCACACGTGATAAGTTCACCAGTCGGCAAAACCGCATCGAACTCGAGAGTGTAATCGCCGAGTGTGCCAGACTGCCAATGGTTTTTTCCATGCACATTCATCGCCAAACTGCCACCGATAGTGCCAAACATTGTGCCCGGCACGACGCTAGGCCACCAGCCATCGCCAACAATATAGCGCCACAGGTCGCGCATGGTCACGCCGGCTTCAACGTCAATGACACCCGTTTCTGGATTCCAATCCAAAATACGGGTCATGCGGCTGAGGTCTAACAGAATATTCTCAGCATTAAGCGAGGCATCACCGTAGCTAATGCCCCCGCCTCGCAAGCCAACGCTGCGACCAGACTCATGCGCTAACTTCAAAACACGCTGAATTCCAGCCACCGACGTTGGCCGATAGACATAGTTCAGCGCCTTGGCAACTTGGCCCCAGCCGTCTGTGCGCTCTAGGTGCGCAGTGCTAAGCACCGGAGTATTCATGCTCTAAATATTGAGCCGGTGAAATACAAAGGACGGAATATGCTGAATGATGAGACCCACAATCGCCCATTTGAATGGGATATACGCAACTTGACGCTTCTTTTCAATGGCAGCATAGATCAGATCTGCACCCTGCTCTACGGGAATTGCCCCCCGCACTTTATCAGCGTTTTCGCGCAGCATTTCTGTATCAATTTGACCGGGCTTGATGGTCGTCACTGTCACGCCATCGCGTCGCACGCGATTACGCAATCCTTCAAGATAAGAATGCAAAGCAGCTTTGGACGTTCCATAGCCAGGCATCCCACGACGGCCACGATCTCCCGCAACGCTGCCAATCCCGACAAGATGACCAGCGCCTGCTTTTTGGAAACGTTCAGCAACTGGGTTAAGCCAAGCGATTGCGCCATTGACATTCACATTGATCATGTTGATGTCACCAGCAGCATCGTATTTTTCTGGGTCGGTTGGGGTTTGCGTGCCGGAGTTGTAGATAAACAAATCCAGCCCGCCTAATACAGCGGTTGTATCTTGCAATACTTGCGGAACGGTGTCATATTGCAACACGTCATGTTGCACTGCAATGGCAGTTCCGTCACCATACGCCTGATTGATTTCCGCGCAAACGGCTTCAAGTTTTGGTAACCGCCGCGCAAGTAATGCAAGTTGATAGCCTTCTTTGGCAAGTTTTTTTGCTAACGCTGCGCCAATTCCGGAAGAGCCGCCAACAATAATGGCTTTAGGACGCGCATTCAGCGCATTTTCACTGGTTGATTGCGACAAGAGCAATCCTCCCTTCTGTCTGTTTGTTTAGTTGTTTTGTTACTTGGTTTGAATTCGATTGTAGCAGATT
>JAHDIM010000406.1 GCA_020630805.1 Anaerolineales bacterium | reverse complement strand
GATTAACAGGCACCAAGGCAATGCCCTCATTGCCTGCGTCATCTAAGAAATCAAGCACGCTAACATCGAGGTCAAACTCAACCATTGTTGGGCCGGCATTACTGTTGTAGTGGGGGAAGACATACCCACCATAGTCCCCTGTAAACGTCGGTTGCGAATCCCACGGTGCCGATGTGTTTTCATCCCAAGCAGAGGTCGTTTTCGCAACATATGCCTCAATGCCTGCTGCATTTGACGCATATATATTCAATTGCAAGCGTACATCGTGAACTTGCGCATTTGCTGGCAGGGTAATCTGGCCAAAATTTATATAGCCATGACTTGTGGTGTATGTCGCATTAACAGTGGTGTCGTAGAAAGTCCCAACCGCAATAAATCTACGCGCTGGGTTATGCGATGCAGGCGAATGCAGAATAGCCTCTGTAGCAACAAACGTTTGGGTTGTTGTTGCCTGAGGCAAAGGTGCCGCCACCGTTGCACGACGAGGGGAATAACTTAGAACTAATGCAAGTGTCGCAACTGCACATGACAAACGAATAAAACTCTTCACAAACCTCTCCTTTGTTACATATCATGTATAGCGAAGAGATAATAGCCCAAAGAGTCTATAGATTCTTTACCTAAAACCTGAATTCTTATTTATCTGTGCGATTTTGTGCGGCTTCTTACTAGCTTCACCCTCCCTGTGCCCTTTTGAGTATGACTTGCACCTGATATATTACAAAATTCCACCCAAATATTGCACGGGGTCCACTTTGATCGGCATAAAGTAGACGTTCCCATTACGACGCTTGGCGAAGTCGAGGGCGTGTTTGGCGAAACGGCGTGAGCTAGACAGCGTTGGCTCGAAAACGGCGGGAAAGATCGCTTGATTCTGGTTCAACCAATACTGATGTGAGCGCTCAGTTGAGACTGGCGCGATGCCCCAGAAAATTTCTACGTTGGGCAACAAATCCGCATAGATTTCCATCAATTTGATATCGAAGAATGGCTGTGTGAATAGGCCGTCTGCCCCAGCAGCAAGCTTTTCTTCTGCATACGCAACTTCTGCTGCAAAACTTTGACGGTAAGGATCAAGCGCGGCATAGACCTTCACATGCGGCAGTTCTTGCTTGAATTTCTGAATCAGACCCATGCTCTTGAACCGATAGTCGGTTTCGCCCGGTCGCAAATCCCCACTCACGACTAAAACTTCGTTTAGCGTGCCATTCGTAAATAAATGACGCATGGGCAGCGGTTGGGCTGGATCAATATCATTGGCGCGAATGTGCGGAATGCTAGCCGCGTAGTGCGGCTGGGTCATTTCACAAGCATCCCAACTACGAATGGATAAGCGTGTTAAATCCGGAATATTGATGGCATTCACGCTTGGCAACGCAGACTTGATTTGAGTGACTTCAGCTGCCAATTGATCGGCATTTCTAGGAACCAGTTCTACTGAAATACGCACGCTATTGATCTCCTTCCTTCCCAGCAGTCTCATCCCAAAGCGGCAAATGCGTGCTGGATTTCACTTCTTCCAAAAGCACACTCGTGGTGATCTGCGCCACCCCTTGCATGGGCACTAGGCGCGTACGGATGAAATCTTGGAGTTCGCGGCGGTTGCGCAGGGCAACTTTCAAGACATAATCAAATTCACCGGTCAAGTGATGACATTCCAACACTTCTGGAATGCCACGCACATAATCTTGAAACGGCTCTAGATAGTTGAGCTCATGCATCTGCATGCGAATATGCACAAAGCAGAGCAAATCGAAGCCCATCAGGTCGCGGTCAAGAATGGCAGTGAATTGCTTAATGTGGCCGCTTTCTTCCAGACGTTTGACGCGCGCATGGGTCGCGGGAGGAGAAAGATGTACGCGACGCGCGAGTTCGGCGTTGCTAATACGCGCATCGAGTTGGAGTTGGCGGAGAATTTCTAAATCGACAGTATCTAAGGTCATAAAAAATCTACAACTATTTCGTATCGTTCGTTGATACTTCGTAATTATTGCAGATTCTTCTGTTCAGAATAGTTTTTGACGAACAATCAAAACATATCAGAACAATCGGCTTAACATCCGAACCATTTCGCCGTTTTATTCTGCCAAGGAATATAAAGGCAAGGATTTTGCCGAATATTTGAGTCTAGCGATTGAAGTGTTGATCTTTGGTGTAAATGGCTTTCCCGACTTGGATCAGGCTATGCCGTTTTGGGAAACCACTCAATTCGCCAAGTGAAGCCACAATTCGTTTGATGTCATGATTAGTCTTGATATGCTTGACCGGATCTGAGATGAGTTCTTCAAAATCACTAGAGTCATCAATAATCATGGCCGCCGCTTTTCCCGGCAAATTCCCTTGATGCCGCATCATGCCCTGCTCGATTTGCCAAGCCATGTGTTGAGCAGTCTCTGCGTTTGGAAACACCAGTGGATTTTCTCTGATAATCTCTGCCGTTCCGGGTGTATCAAACGTAATCGCCTGCAATCCTCGCGCCGCAGCAACAAGGTCCGCGATTGCACCGCCTAAGGAATGCCCCGTCGTACGAATTAGAGATACTTCTATTTCTTGGATTTTCAACGCCTCTTGCACAGAATTCATAAACTCAAGCGCGGCACTAAACTGCCCAGGCGGTGCCGTCACTGGATCTACAATCTGTTCCTCACTGAAAACGCGTTGCGTAAACTGATCCGTATACTGCGTTGCCAATTGCGCATTATCATCACCATCGCCACTTGGCAGCAGCGACCAGTCGGTTGTGCCTTGATGGGCGAACACCAACTCACCGGTTGCATCGTGAAAGTACGCTGAGCCATCATAGCCATGCAGATCTTCGGAGTAATCAGTTATTTTGCGCCAGCCGAGGGTAAGTAGCCGTTCAAGCGCTGCTTCGTTTCCATAGCACGCAGCGCTCATTAATGCATAAGGTAATGGAGCAATCTTTTCAACTGGCACATCACCGTCCAGAGCTAAGGTGGGCATATATTCTGTCACATGCCCGATTTCCATCCGCGACGCTGCTGAAGATTTGACCTTATTTGCCAACTGCGTCGCGATGGCTTTTTCTTTTCCTGCAAATCCCAGACGGATAGCAATGCGTTGATACAACTCGCGGATACGTGTGCGCAATCTCTGAAACATCTCTTATTTCTCCCAACTATTCATGATTAGCGCAATTCTAAAATGGCGTTGGTTACGACATTGTTAGATGAATGTACGAATGAAGCTTGAATTTGCGGGTTCCAAAGCACTGTCGTTCTGATGTAAAATATTGCCAATGTGCGGACGCGTAGCTCAGCTGGTTAGAGCGCACGGTTCACATCCGTGAGGTCGGGGGTTCGAGTCCCTCCGCGTCCAC
>JAHDIM010000405.1 GCA_020630805.1 Anaerolineales bacterium | reverse complement strand
CGTCCGTAGGCGTCGCTGTCGCTGGTGCTGATGTCGCGGTTGCAGTGGCAACGTTAGGCGGTGTCACCGTTGGGGCCACATCGGTTGGCGTTGCAGTTGGCAGAACCTCAGTTGGGATTGCTGTCGCAGGTGTGTTTGTCGGCGCAGTTGTTGCTGGCAGACTTGTGGGTGTCACAGTAACGATACCAATCGCGGGTGTTACATTTGTTGACGGTGTTGATGTTACTGCCTGTTCGGTTGGAACAGAGGTTGTGACCACTTGCGTTGGTGTAGATACTACAGGTGTTAAGGTGCTTGGCGTCGCGTCTGTGCTGGATGCAGTTGGCGCTGCGCCATTGTTTTCTGGTTGTGTTGTCGTGCTTGGTACAGCCGGGGTGGCTATTGTTTCCCCTGCGGCGGTTGTAGGCACTGGTGTTGCGGTAAACAATTCGGCAATTTCGTCGCCACGTTGTAAATTTTCCAATGGGAGATCAGGCGCAGAACCGCCTGTAATTGGAATAATGACTTCCGCAAACAAACGCGGTGAGTCAAGCCCACTAGCTAGGACGACATCTACACCATCAATGCGTACACCCAAAATATCGAACTGAAGTTCACCGTCGTTGACAACAGGTTGAATGTTCAGCATTGTCCAAACGTTGTCCAAATCTGCTGGATAGTAGTGATCAACGGACAAGATACCAGCACCACAACCACATAAGTCATCACGAACAATTAGTCCGGCGCTGTGTTCATAGTTGCGAGCTGTTTCGTGTTCTGCTTCGAAAAATACGCTCAGATATTGTTGCATCTCTAAGACATCGGAGTCGACCATCCGGTTGTCAGATTGCATTGGAAGCGTTGCCCCCATTTGATGAAGCGGCCCAAACTCAGCGTAATCCGCTGGATTGTCAAAGCGTGCTTCATAAATACCGTCTGGATCTAAGCCGCCAGACACGTTGGTGTCATTAAAGTAGTAAAAGCCACCTAAGTCAGACGTTGTTTGTGCAATCTTGCGTGCTTGGGTGCCATCTGTTAAGTCGTAAAGGCTAACGGTTACATCAGGAATAGACCAGTCGGTCATGTCTTGGATGCCATCTGCATCGCGGTCAAACCAAATCCGACTGCCAATTTCGACAATTGAATTTTCATCTTGCACGACTGGCTGAATTTCGTGCTGGTCAGCACCTACGACTTCGCCAAGCAAAGGCGTGTAATTTTGGAATTCTTCTGGTCCGCAAACGCAGCCAAAATGCATACCAAAATGTAACCCTGTGCTGAGTTCAATTTGACTGTCATTGGTTGAAAAGTAAACAGTGGGGTAGCCTGCGTCTTCAATCGCGGCGTTGTGCTGATCTAAAACGGAAACAGTTACCAAGTCTGAGAGATTGGCGTCGTACCAGTAGTTTTCTAGATTTTGTTCGTAACCAAGAGGGGTGCCCCATTTATAGTCTTCGGGATTGTCTAGTCGAAGTGCATACTGGGCATTTGAATCTAGGGTGCTGTCGAAATGAAAGCGACCTTCCAAGTCTGTGATGGCTGAGTCAATTTGGTTCAGTGCACCGGCGGAATCTACTGTATATAAATTGACAGTCACGCCAGCAATAGACCATTCCCCTTCGTCTTGAATGCCATCTGCATCTAGATCTAGCCAAACGCGGTTCATGTTGGCGAATGGATCTTGGAAGATTGTGGTGGCTAGGAATGTTCCTAACAATAAAAATACTAAAAATACCGAAAGTGAGAGCGCTCTCTTGCGCTTAGAACCTGTACTGAACATGTTTACCTACGCTTGCCCATACCAATGGCAACCAATTACCTTTATGTAATTAGATAGTAGTTCAACAGCACAGATAATGCGCTAAAGAATTAATTTAGAATTTATTGTGACTGACAATATTTGATTGTTTTTGGAGTAATCGGCTTTAGGCTAAAGCTGATTGAGTAAATTGCGCTAGTGTTTGTTGTCCAAAATTAGACAGAATCTGCTTGTTTTGGCAGTGATCTTCTAGCAATGAACCATAAAATGGCGGCCGTGACGAAAAATGACACGGTGGAGGTGGCCCAGATTGCAGAGATGCCGTAGTCAAGCCGTTCTACGAAAATGTAAATGAGCAACCATGGCAATGCGACGAAACGCACCATATTCCAAACCAGTGGCCAGAGTGGTTTTTTGAGACCGCGTAAAGCAGCTCCAGACGTAAAGAAAACTGCACTGGGCACAAGTGCCAAGCAGCGCAACCGAACATAGGTCACGCCAATCGCAATAATGTCTGGGTCAGATGTGAAGATCCGCATAAGTGGTCGTGCAAACAGTAGCGCAATTGTCGTGGTGATTAACATCACAATTATGCTGAATTTGAGTGCTTGCCTGAAGGTGTCTTGTACTCTGCCATAGTTGCGGGCACCGTTGTTGCTAGCAACCAAGGTTAGTGTGGCAACTGTGAAGCCAAGAAGCGGCAGTAAAAAGATCTGTTCAATGCGAGATGCAACACCAAGCGCGGCAACCGCATTCTGGCCAAATTGCCCAGCATAAAAATTGAGCACAAAAAAGCCTAGCGAAATCCCCATCATATCGAGCGTGTTTGGGAAGCCTTGCTCCGTGATTTGACGGAAGGCTCCGAACTGCGGGAGTAAATTTTCTCGCAAGCTTTGCCAAGACAAAAGATCTGTTTTGAATGCTTCATAGAGGGTGTAAACCGCAGCAAGAAATTGGACCAAAACTGTCGCTAGGGCAATTCCGCGAATACCCATTGCAGGTAGCCCAAAGCCACCATAGATGAACCACGGATCAAGCAGAATATTTAGGAAAAAGCCGACAATCATTGCATTGCGCCCTGGAATAGTATTCCCGACGGCTTGCAAGACTGAATTGGCCATAAAGCGTGTGATGAAGAAGATTGCGCCGTAATATAGCGGCACAATGTAATCTAGCGTCATCTGGCGGTAGCTTGGATCGGTCGCCCCCATACTTTCCACAATGGCTGGTGCCGCTACAGTCACGCCGATTGTCAGCAAAATAGAGATCAGGATGCCGTAGGCTAGCCCTTGCGAGGCGTAACGCTGGGCTTTGGTCTGATCATTACGTCCTAAGGCGTTGCCAATTAGAGCCGTATTTCCTTGTGCAATCCCATTTCCAAAGGCAATGATGATGAAGTAAATTGGGAAGGACAGGGATAACGCTGCCAGTGCCTGCGAAGAAATCAATCCGCCGTAAAACGTATCGACGACGTTATACATCGTATTGAAAAATGCACCAATCGCAACTGGTGTGGCAATTTTGCGAATTAGACTCGGAATAGAGGCAAAAAGGAGAGGATTTTGTTGGGTAGCGATAGAGAGTTTTCCTGCGTTAGCGGATGTGGAT
>JAHDIM010000404.1 GCA_020630805.1 Anaerolineales bacterium | reverse complement strand
ACTAGTTTTTGATTCATAACAAATGATCTCCATAATGTTCAAGAACTTAGATTGCAATTCACAATCACAATATGGGGATCATATTTAGCCGATGCAAGATCAGGGTTTATGAAATGTAAAGAAACTACTCCCTCGTGCGTAAAAAGGGAATTACAAAACTAATATTCGCCAACAAGAAGGCCAGACTACCAAGGACAGCAAACCAGTCCCCACTTCGCCAGCTACTGACCAAGTAAAACAAAGACGACACAATAAACAGCAGCCAACCCAGGCCAAGCCAAGTACGGTCAGTAATGCGGCGAAAGCGTTGCAATAATTTCATAACGATTGTCTGCTGGCTATCCACGGCGTTTCACCCTACGTTAGCCTCTGTCTCTCTACTCTGTCTCTTTATTTGCTAGAATGCGCCCGATTATGTCGCAATCCAGATTTTTTATTACCGTTACCATTATTTTATTAGCGGGGACGCTAGCCCTGTTCGCATTTATCGCTTACATCTTAGCGAATCCTTTTCCGTCCACCGCTGACTTGACGCCAACAGCAACACTGCTTCCTGTTGGCTATGTCGTTGAAGACCATCCAACAGAAACACCGACGTTCACACTAACAGCGACACAACTCCCAACCGAAACGCCAACAGAGACAAATACGGCAACCAATACAGCTGCACCGGTGGTCATTCAAGCAACCCAAGTCCAGCAACCTGTCCAAGCAACAGAAACCGCCATCGGGGTGCAAGTTGTGGAGAGGACACCATTACCGCTTCAGCCAACGGCTGCTCCTGAGCAACCACCTGCTGTGCCACCTACCGCTGCTCCGACACCGGTTCCACCAACCACAGTGGCGGTCCAACCTACAGCCATCCCTGCAACCCCAGTGCCACCTACCGCCGCACCTGTCGTCGTGGATGGCAGCTATACCGGCTTTGGATCTCCTCCGCAACCGGGGCCAAGCCCGACTTGGGAAGTGCCGGTCATCCACACGCCATATCCAGTGGGTGGACGAAGCAAGCTCGGATTACATATCACTGGACCCGGTGGAGGCGTAGAGTTTGCACAAGCGGCACAGCCCGCAGTGATGAAAGCTGTCAATGAGTTTGGCATGCTGAAAACAATCAAGGAAGTGTCACCGAACACGATCACAATTGCGCGGATTTATGAAGCCTATCAAGGGCCAATTGCCCAAGGTGATGCCCGCGCAGCAGCCCGAGCTTATGTCGATCGGCACTTGCCAACCTATCAGGCGCATGCAGGTTTTGTGGATTATTGGGAAGGCTGGAACGAAGTCGCACCGTTCGGTGCAGAGTTACAGTGGTATGGCGAATTTGAAGCCGAACGTGCGTGTTACATGCAGCAACTAGGGTTCAAAGCGCTCATTGGGAACTTTGCCACTGGTGTCCCCACTGATGTCCAAGAGTTTTCATTATTCTTACCGGCCATTGAAGCTGGGATGCGCTGTGGCGCGGTGCTGGGCTTACATGAATATGGTGCACCGACGATGTATCAATGGTGGATGCAAGGCTTCCCTGGTGAGCCGTGGTATCCAGATCGTGGCCCGCTAATTGGACGCTACCGGCATTGGTATAACGGATTGTTATTACCACGTGGCTTGGGCATCCCACTCATCATCACCGAAACGGGTGTCGATGGCTTGGTGAGTCCCGGCATTCGACCGGGTCCAACGTGGGGCGGGTGGAAAGAATTTGAAGGCTTCTGGGCGGGCAACGGCCTGACCGATGGCACCAACGCCGAACAGTTCTATATGGATCAGTTAAAGTGGTATGACAGCATCTTGCGCCAAGATCCGTATGTACTGGGCGCAACGATCTATACCATTTCAGGGAATTGCTGTGGCGCAGAGCAGTGGTCTTATGATGCACAGCGGCTGTTGGATGAACTGACGTTGCATATTCAGACACAGCAGTAAAAAACATAACTCTGTGTAGCGCCACCCCGCGGGGTGGCACTACACAGAATTGAATGCTGCTGCAATTTGCAGAATATGCAAATTACGCAGTCTTTTTTATAAAATTTGCAAAATCTACGCAATATTCAGCAAATTTTTCATCTACAGCGGCTTTGAATCACATCATATTTATCAAAACGTGAGTATAATGCTACTACTATCAAAGACTGACCGTGAGTCAGCCTTTTTGGCATTCTAATTGTCAGCAGGTCAACAATCACGATAGACTTTGAGGAATAATCAGTCAAAAACTAAGCATTCTTAGTGGGTGCTTAGACAATGAAACACTATAAATTATTTGGGATTGACACATACAAATGAAAGTTCTCGCATGTATCAAACAAACCCCAGCAACCGAAGCCGTTTACAGCGTAGACGGCGGTAACGTTAGCTGGGACGTCCCAGGTGGTGGCAAACCAAATGTCATCAACCCATGGGATGAATATGCAGTCGAAGAAGCAGTGCGCTTGAAAGAAAACCACGGTGCAAGCGATGTTGGCGTGCTGACCATTGGCGCAGACAGCGTTGAAGAAAGCATCCGCACCGCCATTGCAATGGGCTGTACCTCAGCAACCCGCGTCGATAGCGCTGGTGTTGACGGCTCGGGCGCAGCTGGAACTGCTCGCGTGTTGGCAGCCGCTATCAAAGCAGAAGGTGCTGACATCGTATTGATGGGGAAGCAAGCCATCGATGGTGACACCGGCACAACCCCAGTCATGACCGCCCGCGCATTAGGTTGGACTCCACTCACCTATGTGTCTGCCATCAAAGAAGTTGGCGGCGGCAGCATTACTGTTGAACGCAAAATTGAAGCTGGCACGCAAACCGTGACCGCTAGCTTGCCAGTTGTGATCAGCGTTGTAAGTGAAATCAACGAACCACGCTATCCTTCATTTATGGGCATCCGCAAAGCGAAGAAAGCAGCGATCAATGTGGTTGATGCTGGCAGCTTGGGCGTCGAAGGCGCTTACGGTGCAGCCTCAGCGAATGTAGACTGGTCAAACATCACTGCACCAGAAACCAAAGCGCTCGAAACCGAAATGCTCACTGGTAGCCCCGCTGAAGTTGCTGCACAACTTGCCGACAAGTTGATTGGCGACCAAATTATCTAAGGCAGTCATCATGAATATTCTTGTATACGTCGAACACAACAACGGCGAAATCGCCGGAATTAGTCAAGAAGCCATCGCTGCTGCAAAGCGCGACTTGGGTGGCAACGTCACCGCAGTTGCCGTCGGTAGCGCCGCAAACGCTGCTGCTGCTGGCGCAATGGCTGCTGGTGCAGATGCTGCAATCGTCTGTGCAGACGCTAGCCTAGACAGCGGCATGGTCGATGCAGTTGGCCCAACCGTCACCAGCATTGTCCAAAGCCAAAATCCAGATGC
>JAHDIM010000403.1 GCA_020630805.1 Anaerolineales bacterium | reverse complement strand
ACCCCGCGACCTTTTCAAAAAACGCGATGGTATCTTGCGCAATTTTGTCCCAAGTGAAATTAGCAGACAGCACTTGAGCACCGCGTGATAGCGATCTCTGCAGAGCTTTGTCTTGATGCACAGCTTGGATTGCTGCGACTAAAGCGCTGTGATCATCTGGCGGGATCAAATAACTGTTGATGTTATGTTGTAACTGTGGCAACGGCACCTGTGGCTGCGTTGTAATGGTTGGCTTGGCATGGTTGAGACAGGCCATAAATGTCCCCCGCCGGAATGAAGCCCCATCGCGATACGGCATTGCCATCACGTCACAGGCGAGCAGGGCTGCTGAGGTTGCTTGTTGTTCTAAAAATCCAGTCCGTTGTACGTGTTCAGTGATGTCTAACTCCGCAGCGAGCTGATTCAAGAACCTGTTGTAGTCGGCATTGTTGGCAGTATCACTACTGCCGGTTTCACCGCCAATCAACAGCAGTCTGGCATCGATCCCAGCTTTTGTTAGCTCTGCAATTGCTCGAAATAACGTCTCTCCGCCCTTTGTTTCATTAAGAAAGCCAAAGTAGCCGACCAAAATTGTATTGGGACTGATCTGATGTTCCGTGCGCCAAGTCACAGGCGAGTAATTGGACGGCGGATCACACGGAATGTTGCTGCCGATTGGAATATCCACGAGGTGTTGAATACGCTGGTTAGGCTGTAACTCCGCATAGTCTTGCGGATTCGTCGTGATCGTACCATTTGCATTGGCGGCCATGGAATACAGCGCACGTTTGCGAAGTGGCCCAGCTTTTGGGAATAGATATGGAATGCGCAGGTCATGAAATGTCACAACGCTGGTCGTGTCCAGTCGTTTTGACAACGTATGAATTGGCCAGTGCATTGGACCAAACGCCGCTGCTTGATATTGGATATTGACCACATCAAAGTCATTTGCAACTTTGGTGATCTTGCGAATATCGCGGCGGGTCCAATCTGGCGACACGAGTCGTAGCACGGCAACATCTGTGGGGCTTTCGCCAACGGCAGTGCTGGTGAGAACCGTGACGTCATGCCCCTGTGCCACCATGGCCTTCGCTAACTCATAGGTGAAGTCGCCTACCCCACCTTGTAGCGGTGGATATTCGCCAGTTACAAATGCGATATTCATCGTGATGAATTATAGGCGACAGTGGAATCAAAAAGGCACCCAGTTGGATGCCTTTAGAAAGAACAAGTGGATTGACTAACTGTTTTACAAATCGCGATTGACTGAATAATTCGCCACATCAATCAACGCTTGACGATAGATGCTGTCTGGGAAGATTTGTAATCCTTCAATTGCTTTTTCAATAAACCCACGTGCTTCTGCGTGAGCGTCTTGGACGGCACCAGAGGCATTTACATCCGCAACAATTTGAGCGACAAGTTTACGGTCTCCCTTGTGCGTGGTGCGCAATGCAGCGACATTTTCATCGTCTGGATTTTCGTCAAGATAGTACAGCACTGGCAGTGTAAACAGACCTTGTTTCAAGTCTCCACCAACTGGTTTGCCAACTTTTTCTGAGTTACCAACGTAGTCCAGAATGTCATCAATAATTTGGAAGGCAACCCCAAAGTCATAGCCAAACTGATGCAACGCTTCGGCTTCATCTTCTGAGACTTCAGCCAAAACGGCAGAGGCATCGGTGGCCAGTTCAAACATGGAGGCCGTTTTAGCATAAATGCGTTTGAAGTAGTCATCGCGGCCAATGGCAGCTTTGCTGACGAACATCTGGCGAATTTCGCCGTTGATGAGAATGCGGAGTGCTTTCGCAAACAGCTTCATCACCCCCACGCTGTCGGTGTCAGCCGCTAAGCCTGCCGCGCGTGCAAACAAGTAATCCCCCGTCAAAATGGTGGCAGCGGGAGTCCAGTCAGCGTTTAGAGTTGGGATCCCACGTCGGAGTAGCGCACCATCTAGCAAATCGTCGTGAACAAGGGTGGCGGTATGCAACATTTCAATTGCTGCAGCAAGATTGATCAGGCGGTCTTCATCAACGCCAAGCATCTTACCGAACAACAGTGTCATTGCTGGGCGAACCCGTTTTCCGCCAGATTTAACAAGGTGCGTTGTTGCTGCCGTGATGGATTCGTGCTGCCCTGGCTCAATTTCGAGCAGGCGCTGCTCAACACTTAGCAATAAATCTGCAACTGGGGCGAAGAGTTCTTGGGTTGAAGTGGTTTGTGGTGTTGCCATTGTGTCAGGCATATTAGATACCACAATATCAGCGATGGGCGTCGTCATAGGAGTTCCGCTCTTTATAAAGCTGAGAGGTCGCCTAGTTGAAAGAGGTGACGGGCGTTTTCGGTCGTCGCTGCAAACAGCGCGTCTGGTTCAATCGCGCGTTCAATCGCGATTCGCTCGCCAATCCATTTCACATAGGCTGGCTCGTTACGTTTTCCACGGCGTTGTTGCGGGGTAAGAAAAGGCGCGTCTGTTTCTATGAGCAATCTGTCGAGAGGGATCGTCCGAGCAACAGTGCGCAGTCCGTCCGCTTTGGGGAAAGTGACTGGACCCGTGATACCAAGGTAAAAACCTATATCCAGTGCACGTTTGGCGTCTTCCAGAGACCCTGCAAATGAATGTAGGACACCTGGTCGGTCAGGATAGTTGGTGCGTTTTGTCCAGTCAGCGAGTATTTCCAAAGTGTCTGGAAAGGCCTCGCGGCAATGAATGACAACTGGTAAATTGACCTCTGTTGCGAGTTCCAACTGTGCTTCAAAGGCACGTTTTTGTTGGTCTCGCGGCACAGAATCCCAGTAGTAATCCAGCCCTATTTCACCAATTGCAACAACTTTTGAATGTGCTGAAAGTGAGCGAATTTCCGCTCGCGTTTCGTTTGTGAATTGTATCACATAGTTAGGGTGGTAGCCCACGCACGCGAACACGCCAGCATGCGTTTCAGCCAGAGAAATGGCCTCTTTGCTCGTGATTTCATCGATGGCTGGGATGACAATGACGCGGACTGCATTGTCTTGGGCACGCGCCAAAATGGCATCGCGATCTTCGTCAAAACGGTCAAAATTGAGGTGACAATGCGTGTCAATAATCATTCGTGAATACCTTACTTGAAAGTATACGGCTTTGCGATCTTGAACAAAAGCTCTACATCCCGAAAATCTGGACAAGTTAGAGTTGGACAAGCGGTTTTCACAAGATGCTTAGGTGTCTGTTTGCCCACGCTTGCCTTGCGCTGCGCAAGTCCTTCATATAATAAGACGCTTATTTGAGTAGTAGTAGAGATCGGAGACTGTTTTGAATTACTTGATTACAGGAGGCGCAGGGTTTCTCGGAACCGCGCTTGCTAATCAGCTTGTTAACTTAGGGCATGAAGTGCGTGT
>JAHDIM010000402.1 GCA_020630805.1 Anaerolineales bacterium | reverse complement strand
GCGTCTCAGTTGGCGGGATGATTGCGCTTGACTTCGCCGCACAGCATCCAGAGCGTGTGGATCGCATGATCGTGATGGATACAGCAGGCAAGATTGGCAATGACGAGGGCTGGAACACGCGCATTGGCACACTCCGTGCCCATGGGATGGGGCACTTGGCTGACGCGATTTTGGAACGCTGGTTTGCGCCATCCGCAGATGCAGATATTCGTGCGGTTGGCAACAACATGCTGCGTCGTTCACCGCTCGAAGGTTACATTGGCACGTGCGAAGCCATTCGGGATGCAGACTTACGTCCGACCTTGGCAGACATTCGCATTCCAACGCTAGTGCTGGTTGGCGCAGATGATGGCGCAACCACGCCTGAACTCGTTGCAGGCTTAGCCGCCGCCTTACCCAACGCACGCTTTGAAAAGATTGCCAACGCCGGACATCTACCTGGTTGGGAACAGCCGGAAGCTACCGCCAACGCTATCAAGCGCTTTCTAAAAGAAACCGAAGCCGCCGCAAAGAGCCGCTACGACATCGGCATGGGCATTCGCCGCCAAATTCTCGGGGATGCACACGTTGACCGCTCAACCGCCAACGCAACCGACTTTGACGCAGACTTCCAGCGTTTCATCACCGAATTCGCTTGGGGAACCGCTTGGAACGGTGGCACCTTGGACAAACCTACCCGCCACATTATTACGCTGGCGCTGCTCGCTGCGCTCGGCAAAGAACATGAATTTGCCATGCACGTGCGCGTCATGCAGAACGCTGGCTCAACACCGGCGCAGCTCAAAGAAGCCTTACACCAAGTCGCGATCTATGCCGGTGTGCCCGCCGCGAACACAGCCATCGGCATTGCCAAGAAGATATTTGCAGAAGAGACTGAAACTGCCCACTAAGGATCACGAAGTTGCACGAAGATAACAAAAATATCTCTTAGTGAACTTCGTGCCCTTCGTGGGAGAAAAGACAATGACTAAAAAACTGACTCACTTGGATCTAACCCATCATCCAAATTACTTATCACCCGACTATAAATCAACGCGGATTCGGTCGCCCCAGAAGCCGCTAATTCCAATGAAGCAAACGCTGTCTGAGCTGACCGCACCCGTCTATGGCGCTGACAAAGTCTCTGCGTTAGACGGCGACTTGACAAAGAACGGTCGCATCAATGGTGAACCAATTGGGGAACGCATTATTGTGGAAGGCAAACTGCGCGACCAGCTGGGCCGCCCCATTCGCAATGCGCTAATCGAAGTCTGGCAGGCCAACGCTGCTGGACGCTATCGGCATAAAAAAGAAATTCACGACGCGCCCCATGATCCTAACTTTACCGGCGGCGGCCGCGTCTTGACCGATGATGACGGGAACTATCGTTTTATCACCATCAAGCCGGGCGCCTACCCTTGGGGCAATCATCACAACGCATGGCGGCCCGCGCACATTCACTTCTCAGTGTTTGGGACGAACTTTTTGTCACGCTTAGTAACGCAAATGTATTTCCCTGGCGATCCGCTGCAACCAATTGATCCGATTTTCAACAGCATGCCAACCGATTTGGCAAAAGAACTGTTGGTCGCCAAATACGATCATAATCTGACCAGCCCAGAGTGGGCCTTGGGCTATCAATTCGATATTACGCTCGGCGGCACCCCTTTTGAAACGGAATAAAAGTAAGAGAAGAGAGAAAGAGTAGAGAGCCAAACCTCTTACTCTAGCCCAAAGGGCGTTACTCTTACTCTCTACTTTTCGGAGGAAACATGCTCCCACAATCTACTAGTCAAACAATCGGCCCCTTCTTTTCAATTGGCATGTCATACGATCTGCACCAGATGGTGACAGACGCAACGCTCGGCGAACGCATCACCATCCGCGGCCGCGTGATCGATGGCACTGGCAATGGTGTTGATGACGCCGTAATTGAAATCTGGCAAGCCGATGCAAACGGCATCTACCCTAGCCCAGACGACCCAAACTATGCGAATGTTGATTCGAACTTTGTCGGGATCGGTCGCTCCGACACCACCGATGAAGGCGATTATTGGTTCAAGACTATCAAGCCGGGCAAGGTTGGCGATATGTCGCCGCACCTTGCTGTGCGCATCTTTATGCGCGGTCTACTACTGCAAACCGTGACCCGCTTCTTCTTTGCGGATGAAGACAACTCACAAGATGAAATCTTCAACAGCATCCCAGAAGACCGACGCGACACGGTGTTGATGCAGCCCAGTACCGTTGGCGGTGAGACTATCTATACCTTGGATATTTATATGCAGGGCGAGAACGAGACGGTGTTTTTTACGCCTTAGTCAATTCACGAGGCGGGTTCCTAACGCCCCCTTGGTCACCTTAAGGAACCCGCCTCGTAGTACACCATGACCACCATCGGACTTTTACACCCTGGCAAAATGGGCGCAGCCATTGCGAACACCTTAGTGCAAAGCGGCAATAGCGTGCTCTGGGCCAGCACAGGCCGCAGTGCCGAGTCACATCAACGCGCTGCTGACGTAGGCATTACCGATGTAAACACCGTTGATCAACTGTGTGTCCAAAGCGACATCGTGATTAGCATTTGCCCACCGCATGCCGCACTTGACGTTGCACAAACCGTAGCCGACTGTGGCTTTCGCGGAATTTATGTGGATGCCAATGCCATCAGCCCTGAAAAGGCGAAACAAATCGAAGCCATAGTCAATGCCAATGGCGCAACGTGCGTCGATGGCTGCGTGATCGGCTTACCGGCTTATGAACGTAACAAAACCTGGGTGTATTTCTCAGGTGCACAAGCCCAATACCTTGCAGATTGTTTCAAGGCTGGCCCATTGGAAACTCAAGTGTTGGCAGGTGATGTCGGCCAAGCCTCAGCGTTGAAGATGTGCTACGCCGCTTACACCAAAACACGTGCAGCGCTGCGCCTCAATGTCCTCGCGCTGGCAGAGCAACATGGCCTGACTGAAGCATTACAGAGGCAATGGGATCGCAACTGGCCGGGGTTTTCAGAGCAGGTCAACACGATGGCACCCAAAGTCTCGCTCAAAGCCTGGCGCTGGATTGGTGAGATGGATGAAATCAGCGCGACCTTTGCAGACGCTGGTTTGCCAGACGACCTGCAAGTCGGCGCAAAAGAAGTCTATGAACGTCTAGCCCATTTCAAAGGCGCAGACCCAATGCCAAACATCGATGCATTGTTGGCAGTGCTTTTGAAGGAAGTCTGATGAAATTTTCAACGCGGAGTATGGAAGAACGCGGATTTTGGATAGTGCGTTTTATCGCAGAAAAACAGATGCACGAATACGCAAGATCACACTGATGAAAAAGAAAATTATCCGTGTCCTCTTCCCATCCGTGTACCAAAAAGATCCGCGTTC
>JAHDIM010000401.1 GCA_020630805.1 Anaerolineales bacterium | reverse complement strand
GAAACCTTCAGTAAAAACCAGATCTAACGTCAATTCTATTTTTGAGAATTTTCTGTTTTTTACATAAAATAACGCTATGGCGAAGAATAAGAAAAAGAAGAAAAATCCAGCGTTTGGCGTCACGTTCTCCCCGAACTCGCCAGACCGTGAAGTTGTCACCGAACCTACCAATGCCATCGGGCGTTACTTGCTCGTTGGGGCAGGCTTAGGTGGTTACATGGGCTACTTTTTTGCGCCAAGTGAAGAGATTGGAACCGAGCTGTCTTTTGGTGGCCCAATTATGCTGGGCATCCTCGTGATTGTAGGGTATGTGATCTTCATGCTGTTTCGCAAGCCACGTCCTGCAATAAAAGACTTTATTGTTGAGGCGCTGTTTACTGGCACGTTAGCAATGGCATTTTTGATTGCGCTAGAGTTCCGTCGCATCATTTACGTCTCAAACGGACGTTGGATGACATTCTTATATGGATTGGCAATCGGGCTGGCGTTAGGGGTTGGAATGTATTTCCGCGAGCAGATCCGGGCCCGCTGAGAATAGAAATTTAGAGTCGCCGCAATACCACTAGCGCGACATCATTATCAAACGGGGCTTGTTCCCCACCTCCAAAACTACGCATAATTTCAGTGGCGAGTGTCCCAGCAGTCTTGTGATTACTACTGCGATAGGTATGCTCGATTAGGCTTTGATTCGCGACGTGTTCTGCTGCCTTGTCAATGGGCGTGCTGCTGTCAACGTGCAAGACCAGCGTGTAGCCTTGTTTGAGCACCAAGTTGTAACTCTTGTAGACAGACAACTGTGGACCGATGACGTCTCCACTGGTTGGGCCAGGAATAACTTGGTCATTCCCTTTGATAAACAAGAGGGGATTGTGCGGACCTGCAGACACGTAGTCAAATTCTCCAGACGCCAAATACAAACGTCCATATAGCAATGAAATGTTCACATTCTCTGGGTATAAAGAGTTAGTGACTGCGCCGACTTGGCTAATGGCACCACCTACTGACCCTAACGGTGCAAATGCGCGCACTAAGGCGCGTACGGCTGGCGCAATGACCAGATTGTTGAAGTCTGGCGTCATGACTGTGCCAACAACAATGTGCAGCGTATGCGCATCGAGTTGGAAGAAATCGTAGAACGCTGTGGAGGCGCCGCCCGGATTAGCTGCCATTCCGGTGTAGTCCCAATCGATGATAGGGGGCATGGCCGTTGGGAGGTAGTGCCGTTGAAGACCACGGGCAATGCGGCTTTCAACAACATCCATTTGGCGACGAAGTTCTGACGTTTGCTTTTGCTGTGCCAACATGGCAAGCTTCACCATTTTTCCAACGTGCTCACCAAAGTCACTCATGGCGTGCAACTCGCCGTCTGTATAACGGCGTGGTAATTTTTTACGGCCAATGGCTGCAAATCCTAACAACTGCCCAGACACATGTAAGGCAATAATGCGCTTTGCTTCTCGGCTGGACATAAATAGACCACCGGGGCTGAGTTGTTGTACGGAGTCAGGTCTTAGCGGAAATCCAGAAGATTTGATTGATGTGATCAGATCATCATCGGCGTCAATGATGGGTGGTTGATCCCAGACTTCCCCCTTGTAAGCGAGCGCTTCAAAGAGACTGTCGCGTTTTATAAAGACAGCAGCATGTTCAACATCAAGCCGTTGTTGAAGCCCTTTGGCAAGCGTGGAGCATAAGTGTTGCAGGTCAATTTCGTTTTGCAATTCCTGCGTTAACGCGTTAAGGGCGTTGGGAATGTCAACACCTTCAAACTCATCGTTTGATGGTGTGTTCTGGTCGGATTTGCGTCGAAATGAAAGGCGTGCCATTAGTATCTGAGGAAGGCAGCAAGAAATATGCCGTTACTTGTTAGAAACCTGTTATAGCATTTAGGTAACACACGAGTCAAACAAGGTGGGAGTCCCTTAAGACTCCCTTGAGAATTAGCCAGTTACAACAATAATAGCCTTGCCTTTGACTTTGCGAGCCAGCATATCTTCAAGCGCTTGTGGGGCGTCTTCAAGTGTGTATTCGCCATGAATATGCGGTGTGATCTTGCCTTCATTGAACCAAGTGATCAGTTGCATCGCATCGGCCATGTTGTCCTGCGGCTGGCGCTGGGCATAGCTGCCCCAAAATACACCGACAATTTGACACCCTTTCAACAATGCGAGATTGAGCGGGATCTTAGGAATGTCACCAGCCGCAAAGCCAATCACAAGATAGCGACCTTCCCAGGCAATCGCGCGTAGTGCAGGTTCAGCATAGTCCCCACCAACGGGATCATAGACGACATCTACGCCATTGCCATTTGTCAATTCTTTGGCACGAGTTTTGAGATCTTCCGTACTGTAGTTGATGACTAAGTCAGCCCCACTCTCTTTGCAGACAGCCAACTTTTCATCACTGCTCGCTGCTGCTATGACGGTTGCCCCAAGCTGCTTTGCAATTTGAATCGCGGTTAGGCCCACACCACCGGCAGCGCCAAGCACTAAGACCGTTTCGCCCGCTTTTAGCTTAGCTCTGCGCGTCAGCGCATAATAGGACGTGCCATAGGCCATCAGGAAAGAGGCGGCATGGGTCATGGACATACCTGGTGGTTTTGGGAACACCAGATTTGCATCGACAACGGCTTTTTCTGCGAATCCGCCGTACGCCGTCATTGCCACCACTTCATCGCCAGGCTTGAGGTGTTTGACCTTACTCCCGACCGACATCACAGTCCCAGCGATATCACTGCCGGGAGAGAATGGTGGGGTTGGCTTGAATTGATACAACCCTTGAATGATGAGCGTGTCTGGAAAGTTGACGCCACAGGCAGCGACCTCAATTAAAACTTGACGATCACCGGGTACGGGATCATCAACGTCACGGTAAACAAGGGTAGAAGGGGGGCCATAGGCCTCACAGACAATAGCTTTCATATTGGGATTGAGTTCGGGGTCTGAGTTACGAGCCCTGAAGTGTTTGTAATACATAATTCAGACTCGAAACTCGTAACGATTTCTCTTATTTTACTCTGAACACGGTATGATCACTGCACTATTTACTTTCAATCGCTAGGAGAAGACGATGTCAACTAAGATTGATCTGACAACTCAGATTTTTGAATATAACCGTTATGCAAATCAACGCATTATTGGCGTGAGCGCAGGTATTGACGCTACGACCCTTGATGAAGGACAACAAGCGCTACTAACAGAAATCCGTGATCTGGCTGAGCATATTATTGGCTCTGAGAGCTTTTATGCGTCCAAAGCGTTAGGGCATGACATGTTTGACACACGTCCAGACTGGGAGAACATGACCTTGGCTGAATTGGTGGACATGGCAGAGGTGACTGGATTAAAACTCACTGAAATCGC
>JAHDIM010000049.1 GCA_020630805.1 Anaerolineales bacterium | reverse complement strand
CCTAAACAAAAAAGACGCCCATATGGGCGTCTTTTCATTTCTACGAGAGTAAGTTCGAGGATGACTAGCGTGAGTAGTACTCCACCACGCGAGACACTTCGCACACAACTGGTACTTCTTCGCGAATTGGAAGGTACTTGAAGGTGACTGAGAAATTCTCTGGTGACAGTTCCAAGTATGCAGGTGGGTTAGCACCGTCGATTGCACTTTGGAACATATCCATTTTGCGGCTCTTTTGGCGAACTGAGATCACATCGCCTTCTTTCAGTTGGTATGAAGGAATGTTTACAGACTTGCCGTTGACCAAAATGTGCTTGTGTGACACATATTGGCGCGCTGCATAAATTGTTGGGGCCAAACCACCACGGAAGACGACAGCGTCCAAGCGTTGTTCTAGCAATTGCACCAATGCTTCCGCCGTGTTACCTACTTGGCGTGATGCCATGCGGTAGTAATTGCGGAGTTGGCGTTCGTGAATGTTATATTGTGCACGCAACCGTTGTTTTTCAAGCAATTGAACTTTATAGTCCGACATCTTGTTCCGGCGGAACATTTGACCAGGGCCATGTTGTCCTGGTGGATGTGGACGGCTTTCCATTACTTTTGCGGCTTTACGCGTTAATGGAATGCCAAGACGGCGCGATAATTTGACTACAGAGCCTCGCTTCTGCATGTAATTGTTCTCCTAAACTACTCTCGTTTTGTTTTTTTTATTTTTTGTGTCACTAAGACAACTTTGCAATTATAGCAACTTCTAATGCCTTTTTGAAGTCCCCAATATTGAGACATCTGCTGCTTGGCTACGTTAGCGTAAATGATCGCCGCCGTCTACGTGCAAAATCTCCCCTGTAATGTAAGGGTGCTGTACTAAGAATAGCACTGTATCGACAATTTGTTGCGCTGTTCCTGGTTTTCCTAACGGCATCTTTGTGCCCAGCTTTTCCCAGCGTTCTTCTGACCAATCATCTGGCTTCAATGCTAGCCCAGGGGCGACTGCGTTGACTCGTATGTTCGGAGCTAACGCACGAGCAGACACTTTGGTGAGTTTATTCAGTGCCCCTTTGGAGATTGACTGACTCGGGTGGTGGATCCAATTTTTGCTGCCACCAATGTCACTGATGTTAATGATGACGCCTTGTTCGCCCATCTTCTTTGCGGCCTGTTGCGTGAGTAAAAAAGGGGCGGTTAGGTTGACATCAAGGGCGGTTTGCCATTGGTCTAGAGTTAGCTCCAGAAATGGTACTTGGAAAAATACGCCCGCAGAATTTACCAAAATATCAAGCTGATCAATATCAGCAAACGCACTGGTAATTGCTTCTGAGTCGCGTAAATCCGCTTGGACGGCGTACGCCTGGCGCCCTAGTGCTTGGATCTCAGAGACTGTGGTCATTGCGGCGTCACGAGACCCGCCGTAATGGACAATAATGTCGGCACCTAACTGTGCTAACCCTAAAGCGATGGCGCGGCCTAATCTATGTCCACTGCCTGTGACAAAGGCAGTTTGATCTTCAAGTGGTTTCGCTTGCATATTGCGTAGTGTACCAATAAAAAAGCCCTGCCTCGGTTAGAGACAGGGCCTACCCCAAATAGCTCCCTGAGAAAGTGCTTTTCTTCGGAATGCTGACTTGTGCATCTCCTAATCAATAGGTGTCGCGATGATAAAGTGGCGGCCCCACGAGTCTTCATCACCATGCTCAATGCAGGTTTGAAGCGTTAAGTGATGCTCACCGGTATAAACCTCAGCAAATAGTTGACTTGAGGTCAATTGTTCGCCAGAAGCGAGGTCGATAAAGTTACTGTAAAGGCTGTCTGGTGAAAGTGCTTGATATTGCTTGATGGTCGACACTTCATATTTTGCAGTACGGCCGTTGCCATACACCACAGTGACAATAGAGCCTTGGGAAAGTTTGAAGAAGTCGTAGCCTGACAGATAGTTGTGTGCCAAGATACCAATGTTGTCAAAGCGACTGGCGTATTCAAACTCAGTGGCAGTTCCTAAGCGTGGTTCAATGTAACCTGGTGTGTTCTCAGGTTGTTGGAAAACGTCAAGTGCAAAAGCTTCTTCAGCGTAGACCGCAATAATTTCGTCTGTGTTGGTGAATGGAAGATTTGAGTAGAAGCTATCGAACTTAGATTCGATTGGTGGTGCAACAAGTTCGACAGCTTCTGCTTGAATGACACCGATTTCGGTATCAGCGGGAGGTAGAGAAATGTTTCGACCAGCGACCGGGATGGAATAAGAATTAGCAGATTGGACGACACCTGCTAGCGCAAGCAAAATAGTACCGATAACAATAAAGGCAGATCGGAGGATAACTTGTTGAAATGAAATTACGCTTGCTAAAACCATACCAATCACCAGTAAATTGACCAAACCTTGAGATTACGTTTGTTTTAGGTTTGGATTGCCTTAATAATACATGGTCTTTGCAAAAATAATTTTGTCTAAAAGATAAATATGGAAATAAAAATTGCATATTGCGTCATTTTAGACAGGACGGTCGATTTTTCTCCTAGATTTTATCTTTTTGAATTGCTAATAATATTTTTTTGTCAAAAAATATTTCAGAAAGGTTAGAGGGTTAGGGGTTGGTCCGCTTGTAACAAAATGGTTATGAGGCTAACTTGTAATGAGATGGTTAGGCAAGTGGTCTACCCGATTGAGGTAGAAGATCGATGTAAAGCGTTGATTGAAGTGAATACGTGAAACGGACACGTTGTTAATGTGCATCCAATTCTCTGTATCTAAAATTTGGGTGCCAAAACGCGCTTCAAGCATGTAATTGATAAACCCAGCGTGTGAAATCAATGCGACCTGATCGTGTTGTTTGTGAGTTTCGACTAGGCGTTGTAAGAGCGTATGGCTACGAGTAAGCGCGACGTGCGTGGGCTCTTTAGGACGAGAATTCCACCAGCCGTCGTGATGCGCTCCTTTAGGATAAATAAGTCGCGGGTAGCGTTGCGCAAAATAGTCTTTACCGTGGCCTTGAACACCGGTATCTCGATCAAGCTCGTGATCGTATTCAAACAGACCGCCGTACTCGTAAGCATCTTCCAGCGCTAACACGGGTAAATCATATGCTTCTGCGAGAGGATATGCAGTTTGAACAGCGCGCTCCATTAAGCTGCAATAGATATGAGTGAAGTTGAATCCAGCTAAATTTTGCGGGTCCCAACTATCAAGATGTGAGGGGTCACCATGGGCGGCTAGTGCTTCGGCTGTGACTTGGGCTTGCTGTTGTCCAATGTCAGTCAGTTGAGGATCAGCAACGCGTTGGCGTTTGTAGTCCTTAACGCCCCAAAGGACATTGTTTTGTGATTGGCCGTGACGGATGAGATATAAGTCCATATCGATAAATGACGTTAGAATTAGGCAATTATTTCAGCAATAGCAATGCTGATAGGAAAATAAAAAATGGATGAACGAATTGTAAAGTGTGCCCGTCTAGGGCGTGAACTACCTGGCCTCAAAAAACCACCGTTTCGCGGCGATTTGGGGCAACGTGTGTATGACTCTGTTTCAGCTCAGGCTTGGAAAGAATGGCGTCAGCAATCAGTTGTGATCATCAATCACTATGGCTTGAACATGGCAGACCCTCGCTCAACACAATTGTTGATGAAAGAAATGGAAAAGTTTCTGTTTGAAGCAGACCAGCCGGAAATGCCAGAAGACTGGATTCCATCTGACCAAAAATCAGATGGCCCACCGCCAGTGCCATAACCCTAAATCCGACCGGCGATCATATCGCTGACAATTTTTCTGGCATCGGCAAACGTAAACCCATAGCCTAACGCGGCGTTCCAAATTGCCTGCGTCTCTTCAGGATATGTTTCTGGTGGCTTGGGTAACAGCGCCAGAATCCGTTTGTAATTGCCATATATCTCGCGAATCGAAAGTAACTCCGCTTTCGGATCGGTTGACCAATCAAGCGCGTGTGCAACAACTGCTGCCACGCGCTTTAGTTTTTCTGCACCCACCTCTGAAATTGGCATCACAACAGGTGCCCAATATTCCCCTTGAAAATGCGTTTCGAATAAGTCGTAAACGGCATCATCTGCATCATTCGCCACAAGGATTAGCACAATATCCATAGCGCAAATCATACCGTAATGATCTTGAAATGCCTGTTATGATTCCGGCAAAAATTGGAGCATTATTTAGAATGAAAAACTATCGCTTACTTCTTGTTGGATTTGGAAACGTAGGGCAGGGCTTTGCGCAACTCTTGATTGACCGTAAAGACGCGCTCGCTGCGGATTTTGGTTGCAGCTTTACCATTGTCGGCGTCACCACCCGCTCACGCGGTAGCGTTTACGCAACAGATGGTTTGGATCCGCAGGCTTTGCTAGATGCAGTCCAGTCCGGAATCTTGAACGGTGTGGATTGTGACCATACCGGTTGGTCAGTGGAAGACATGCTTGCGAATGCAGAAGCTGACATTATGGTGGAAACCTCATACACCAATCTTGAAACCGCTGAACCGGCCTCAAGCTACATTCGTCAGGCGTTGCAAAACGGTATGCATGTCAGTACGGCCAACAAGGGACCGGTCGCATTGAATTATGCTGAACTCGCGGGGTTGGCAAATGAAAAAGGCTTGCAATTGCAGGCAGAAGGCACAGTGATGAGCGGCACGCCAGCTGTGGCGTTAGGTCTAGATCAGTTGAAAGCAGCCGGCGTCACCCAAGTCAAAGGCATTTTGAATGGCACCACGAATTACATTCTGACCCAGATGGAAGACGGGATGAGCTATGCCGATGCCTTGAAGGTTGCTCAAGACCTAGGCTATGCCGAAGCAGATCCTGCTGGTGACGTAGAAGGTCATGATGCAGCTGGGAAAGTTGTCATTTTGGCAAACATGCTACTCAATGCGGGCATCAAGCCGGCCGATGTAGCGACAGATGGGATTACCAATATTTCTAGCGCCGACGTTGATGCGGCCAAAGCTGCCGGTGAACGCTGGAAATTGATTGGTGCGATTGAAGTCGTTGATGGTGCCATTAAAGCATCTGTGTCTCCACAGCGCTTGTCAACGGCACACCCACTTGCCAATGTGATGGGTGCAACCAATGCCATTACCTACACGACCGAAGCTATGGGTGATGTCACGTTAATTGGCGCGGGCGCTGGTCGCGTAGAAACCGGCTATTCAATTTTGCAAGACTTGCTTGCCATTCATCGATTAGCTGGCTAAGTTGCCGCAAATTATTCCAAGCACATTGGCCCTTCGTTAAAAGGGCTATTGACATAAGTCGAAACTGGCCGGGCTTGCATTGCCGCTGCTGGGTAAGGGCCTAACAATGGAAACACGCCCGGCAGCTGCATTTCATTAGAGAATAACCACGTGTCACGGTCGCGTGGTGCCACAATTACTGGCATCCGGTTGTGGATGGGTGCCATCAGTTCATTTGGCGCGGTGGTGACAATCGCAACGGAGTTGAGCTGTTCGCCGCCTTCGCCAGTCCAAGTCTCCCAAATTCCGCCCATCGTAAAACAACGTTCTGAATTCAGCCCAATAAACATGGGCTGTTTTTGTTTCCCAATGCGTTGCCATTCATAAAAGCCATTCGTCGGAATCAGACAGCGCCGCCGCTTAAATGCGTTCTTGAAAGACGGCTTTTCTGTAATAGTCTCTGCTCTGGCGTTGATCATCGAATATTTCGAATTCGGGCCTTTGCTCCAACTTGGAACCAGACCCCACAAAAAGTGCGTCAACGTTGCCACACCTTTTATGTTCGCAATTGCAGCCACGGGTTGAGATGGGGCGATGTTGTATCGCGGCGCATATTGCGCAGGCACATCAATGTCAGGGAACTCTGACTGTAATTCTTCTCTAGATTTTGAAAGGGCAAAACGTCCACACATACTTGGAATTATAGTGGAGTCGGGAATGTACACAAAAGTCCGGTGCAGAATTGCAATGGTCGACCAAGACGCTTGGTGCTAAAATCTACCCAACAACTAAATACAGTCTTCGGGGTGTGGTGAGCAGCAATAGCTGCAATTCCCAACCGGCGGTGAAAGCCCGCGACCTCTGCAAGCATTCGCATGTGGAGCTGATTTGGTGAAATTCCAGAGCCGACGGTAAAGTCCGGATGAGAGAAGGCAAGAATTCAACGATATTACGCATCGTGTTGTTTGGCTTATATAGGCTCGGCAGCACTAATGCGATTTGTATCGTCTGTTTGCGCATTGATTGCTAAGCCCTGTACAAGACTGTATAGGGCTTTTTTATTTGTAAATGATCTCTGACAGCAAGCACATGCAGCTCGCGTTTTCTCTAGCGGAGAAAGCCGCAGGCAAGACCAGTCCAAACCCTGCGGTTGGTGCTGTGCTGGTTAAGAATGGTCAGATTATTGCCAAAGGCTATACCCATCCAGCCGGTGAGCAACATGCGGAAGTTGATGCCTTACTGAAGGCTGGCGCTGCCGCAAAGGGCAGCACCATGTATGTCACCCTAGAACCCTGTGCGCACTATGGCCGAACCCCACCATGCACAAAGGCAATTGTGGATGCTGGGGTCGCTGAAGTGCACTATGCAATTGGGGACCCGAATCCAAGGGTCAATGGGCGTGGTCGAAAGTATTTGGAAGCGCATGGCGTCAAAGTGACAGCAGACGTGTCTGTCGCGCAAGGGTATGCGCAAAATAGAGCGTTCTTCCATTATGTGACCACTGGTATGCCGTATGTCACTGCGAAATATGCAATGACACTTGACGGCAAGATTGCGACTGTGACAGGTGAGTCCAAATGGATTACCGGGTCGGAAGCCCGACAACATGGGCATACCTTGCGTAATCAGTCCGACGCAATTTTGGTTGGCGTTGACACGGTTGTTGCGGATGATCCGCAGCTGACCACGCGTTTACCTGAGCAGAGTGTGAAGCATCCGCTGCGAATTGTCTTGGACAGCACGCTGCGAATACCGCAAGACGCACATATCTTGGATCCTGCATTGCCAGGAAAAACGGTCATTGCCACAACTAGGCAGGCCGATCCAAGCCGAAAGGCGCGACTTGTAGAGCAAGGTGCTGAAGTCTTGATGGTTGCAGGAGATGCAGCTGGTCGCGTTGACTTAAACAGTTTGCTGACAGCGCTAGGGAAGCGTGAGATTACGTCTTTGATGGTTGAGGGCGGAGCGCAGGTGCTGGGCAGCTTTGTCGCAGCGGGTTGTGTACAAGAAGCATGGACATTCATTGCGCCGAAATTAGTTGGTGGTAGCAAAGCGAAATCGCCAGTGGGCGGTATGGGCATTGCGCAACTGCAATCGGCGCTACAGTTTGAGATAAAGGAGACAAAGCAGTTTGGGGCTGACCTGTGGGTCCGGTCCGAACGCAAAGCTTAGGGTTTCACTATGTTTACAGGAATAGTTGAAGAAATGGGTGAGGTTGTCAGCCTGACCCAAATCAATGATGGGTGGACGCTGGTTGTGTCAGCGGACAAGGTGCTGGAAGGGTCCATTCTGGGTGACAGCATTGCGATCAACGGGACATGTTTGACCATCACTGAATTTGAAGGCAATACGATGTCTTTTGGTCTAGCTCCAGAGACGTTGCGTAAAACGAGCTTAGGTGAGCTGACTCCTGGGCGGCGCGTCAACTTGGAACGCTCTGTCACGCCAACCACCCGCATGGGCGGACACTTTGTCCAAGGTCATGTCGATGGCATGGGAAAAATTATCCGTTTTACGCCGGAAGATGACTCGCTTTGGGTTGAGGTGGAGACAGCACCAGAAATTTTGAAATACATCGTTCCAAAAGGCTTTATTGCCGTAGATGGAACCAGTTTGACCGTTGTGGATGTCAATGAAACCAGCTTTACGTTTATGTTGGTGGCATATACACAAGAACATATTGTGATCCCAAGTAAGAAAGTGGGTGAGCACGTCAATTTAGAAGTCGATATTCTTGGCAAATATGTCGAGCGGATATTGGCACATAAGTTACAAGGGTAGTAGGTATGGCTATTTCATCCATTGAAGCCGCAATTGAAGATTTTCGAAATGGCAAGTTTGTGATCATCGTTGATGATCCGGGGCGTGAAAACGAAGGCGACTTAACAATCGCTGCACAATTTGCAACGCCAGAGGCTATCAATTTCATGGCAAAAGAAGGGCGCGGCCTCATTTGCACGCCGCTGTTGCCAGACCGCTTGGCTGAATTACAGATCAACATGATGGTGCCACCAGATGCAAATTCGTCGGGTTTTGGTACACCGTTTACAGTCTCTGTAGAAGCTAAAAAAGGCGTCTCAACCGGCATCTCCGCATTTGATCGCTCGACGACAATCCAAACACTGATCAATCCAGCAACGCAGCCGACAGATATTGCGCGCCCGGGTCATGTCTTTCCATTGAGTGCTAATCCGAATGGTGTGCTGGCACGCGAAGGCCAGACCGAAGCGTCTGTGGATATGGCAAAACTGTCTGGGTTGTACCCTGGGGCGGTCATTTGCGAAATCATGAATGAAGATGGCACCATGGCGCGCATGCCTGAACTTGAAGTCTTTGGTGAAAAGCACGATATCAAGATCATCACGATTGAAGATCTCAAGACGTATCGCTTGCGCACCGAAAAGTTGGTTGAACCAGCTGCCGAACTGAACCTGCCAACGCACGCAGGCACATTTGTGACGCGGGCTTATGAAGATAACAATGTGACTGAGCCACATCTGGCAATGATGTATGGCGAATTGCCAACACCGGCCCACTTGAATGGGCATGCCAAGCCGCCATTGGTACGCTTGCATTCTGAATGTCTCACTGGAGATGCGCTCGGCTCGTTACGCTGCGACTGTGGCCCACAATTGCGGGAAGCCCAACGTCGCGTTGCCGAGGAAGGCTATGGAGCCATCATTTATTTGCGTCAAGAGGGGCGTGGGATTGGCTTATTGAACAAGCTCAAGGCCTACGAATTGCAAGATCAAGGTTTAGATACTGTGGAGGCTAACCATAAGCTGGGCTTTACAGATGATCAGCGCGATTACGGCATTGCAGCACAAATCTTGCGTGACATCGGCATTGATACCGTGCGCTTACTCACAAATAATCCAGCCAAAGTTGAAGGTTTAGAAAAATACGGTATTCGCGTGGTTGAACGCGTACCGCTAATTATTGAAACAAACGATCACAACGCGTTTTACATGCAAACGAAAAAAGACCGCATGCGTCACATTTTATGAGTCGAGTTTTAGAAGGAAATTTTGATGGCAACGGAATGAAAGTTGCCATTGTTTGCTCACGCTTCAATGACTTCATTGTGAAGCCATTGTTACATGGTGCAGAAGATTGTTTAGTCCGGCATGGCGTCGCCGCTGACGATATCGCTGTCGCTTGGGTGCCAGGGGCCTATGAAATTCCAATGGTTGCGAAGCGTCTGGCTGTTTCAGGCAATTATGATGCTGTAATTGCGTTAGGGGCAGTCATCCGTGGCGCGACGACTCACTATGACTTTGTCGCGGGTGGTGCTTCAAACGGGCTCGCTTCTGCTATGTTGGAAACAGGTGTGCCGATTATGTTCGGTGTCATCACGACGGAAAGCATTGAGCAAGCAATTGAACGCGCTGGGACGAAAGCCGGTAACAAAGGTGCCGAAGCCGCAATTTCTGCGATTGAAATGGTCAACTTATTGAAGGCGATAGATGCAAGCTGATTTACGCCTCTTGTTGGTCCGGCATGGAGAAACGGAATGGAGCCGCGAAGGGCGCTTTTATGGGCGTACTAACTTGCCGCTTACAGACGTTGGTCTGCAAGACGCCCAAGACCTAATTGCAAAGATAACGCCGTTTGCGCCCAGCATTGCTCACGTTAGCCCAGCACTACGTGCCCAACAAACGGTTGCTCCCACATTGGCGAGGCTCGGTATTCAAAAGATTGACGAGCCAGATTTATGGGAACAAGACTATGGTGACTGGGAAGGACGGCACTTCAACGATGTTAAGGCTGAGAATGAGGTGCTTTTCAAGCAATGGCTGAAAAAAGAAATTCCTGGCCCGCCGGGCGGGGAAGCTAGTACAGCAGTTCGTGACCGTGCCATGCGAGTCGTGTCCAAAATCACAGATTCATACCAGAAACAAACTGTCCTGATTGTGGCACATGGTAGTCTTCTAAACGCCATGCTATGCGGACTGGTAAATGCAGAGCATGGTCCCTCATGGACATTTCCGTTTCAGACTGGTAAATTGACCGAAGTTGTTTTCCGGAACGGCAGAGCGTCGCTCGTTGGATTCAATCGATAATGTTGACGTGTGCTGTCTTTGACGAATAGCACGACAGTAGTCAGGAGGCTAATTGTGGAAAATTCAGAAACTACTCCCCAAAATGAGGAAACCACGTTGCCGCCTGCTGAAGAGCCAATGCCAGTTCAGTCAGACCCAGAACCAGAGTTAGAACCACAACCAGACTACAATAACCCCGAGTTATATATCAATCGGGAGCTCAGTTTGCTGCGGTTCCAAGAGCGGGTGCTGGCAGAAGCACGAGATAGCAATAACCCATTGTTAGAGCGCATCAAATTTTTAGGGATAGTCTTCTCTAATCTTGATGAGTTCTTCATGGTGCGGGTTGCCGGTTTGCGTCAATTGGCACGGGCCGGGGTGCTCGAATTCTCTGCCGATGGCCAAACACCAGCCGAGCAATTGGCTTCTATTCGTCGTCAAGCCCATAGCCTCCTTTACGCTGCAACTGAATATTTTCACGACAATCTCGTGCCAAAACTCAGCAAAGAAGGGGTTCACTTGCTGGACTACTCCGATTTGAATGATCGGCAGCGGAGTTTTGCAGACAGCTTCTTTGATGAATTTATCTTTCCGGTTCTCACGCCGCTAGCGGTTGATCCGGGGCGGCCTTTCCCGCATATTTCTAGCCTTAGTCTCAATTTGGCGGTTGAAGTCAAAACCAACGATGAGCAGGTGAGCTTTGCGCGCATCAAGGTGCCAGCCTCATTGCCGCGCTTTATTCCATTAAAGCGTTCCTCTGGTGGGGTGCGTAAAGACGGCACGGTGCCGCATAACCACTACTTCGTTTGGATTGAGCAGCTCATTATTGCTAATCTAGACAAGCTCTTTCCCGGTATGGATATTGTCTCAGCGCACGTGTTCCGTGTGGTACGTGATGCTGAAATGGCGATCAAAGAGCTTGAAGCCGATGATTTGCTAGAAACGATGGAAATGGGCGTGCGCCGCCGCAGGTTTGGCTCCGTGGTGAGTTTGACCATTGGCGCAGATATGCCGAAACATATCCGAGATTTCTTACTAGACAAGCTAACGTTGTCTCACAACGACGTATACGAATTTGACGGACCACTTGGCCTGAGCAGCTTGCTAAGTCTTAATGTAGATCGCTATCAGCTGAAATATATTCCTTACACGCCACATTACCCAAGTGCATTTGCAGATGACTCGACGCCAGATGGCATGTTCGGTGCGATTCGGCGGGGGGATGTGGTTGTGCACCTTCCTTATGAGTCCTTTTCTCCGATTGTAAATCTGCTAGAAGCGGCTGCGGTCGATCCAGATGTGTTGGCGATCAAGCAAACGTTGTATCGGGTGGGGCGCAATTCGCCAGTCGTCGAGGCCCTGCTGAAAGCACGTCGTAATGGGAAGCAGGTTGCGGTATTGGTTGAGTTAAAAGCTCGCTTTGATGAAGAAAGTAACATCAGTTGGGCAAAAGCCTTGGAGCGGGAAGGCGTTCACGTCATTTACGGGTTGCTTGGGTTGAAAGTACATTCCAAGCTGGCCCTGATTGTGCGTCAAGAACCGGATGGCATGCGCCGGTATGTTCACGTTGCGACCGGGAATTACAATGCGGTGACCGCCAGTTTTTACGAAGACGTGGGGTATTTCACCTGTGACCCTGATGTTGGTGCAGACGTTTCAGATGTCTTCAATTACATCACTGGATATTCTGCTATTACGCAGTATCGTAAGTTGCTGGTTGCACCAGTCAATTTGCGTGAGAGTTTTGTTGAACTCATTCAACGCGAAATTGATCACCAGAAACGTGGGTTGTCAGGACGGATCATCATCAAATGTAATGCATTGATTGATAAAGAGATGATTCAGATGCTTTACAAGGCCTCAAATGCTGGCGTTGAGATTGACCTGATTGTGCGCGGGATTTGTAGCCTCCGTCCCGGACTGAAAGGGATCAGCGAAAATATTCGCGTGATTTCGGTTGTGGGGCGTTTTCTGGAGCATAGTCGCATCTATTATTTTGAAAATGCAGGAGACGCTGATCTCTATCTTGGCAGCGCAGATATGATGCCCCGTAATCTAGACCGGCGCGTAGAAACGATTGTGCCTGTGAGTGATTCAAAGTTGAAAGAATATTTGCGCTTTGAGGTGCTCGAAAATTATCTAATTGACTCGCAACGGGCTCGGGTTATGCAGTCCGATGGCTCCTACATACGTAAGAAGGTCAAAGACGAACCTAAACAACATGATGTGCAAGAGCACTTCATGACGCAACAACGCTAACAAAAAAACGCGCCGATCTGGCGCGTTTTTGTTTTACAAGTGATTATGTACTGCGGCTCCGATAATCCCGGCTCTGTTTCTTAGTTGCGCTGGCACAATGGGTGCATTCACTTTCATGTGCGGTAGAAATTTTGCATGATGTTTACTCACCCCGCCACCAACAATAATCAAGTCTGGTGAGAAGAAGAACTCAAGCATTTGATAGTACTTTTCTAGTCGTTTGGCCCAGCGTTTCCAAGACAATTCTTCTTTATCACGAATGCGGTCGGACGCAAATTCTTCAGCAGTCTTGCGCGCCATGCGTAAATGCCCCAACTCTGTATTTGGTAACAAAACGCCATCATTGAAAATGGCTGACCCAATGCCGGTTCCAAGCGTGGTCATGATGACAACGCCAGACTGACCTTTGCCTGCTCCGTAACGCACTTCTGCAATGCCTGCGGCATCGGCATCATTGACAACCGAAACGTTGGATCTTGTCTCTGCTGAGAACAATGCGGCAGCATCTGTGCCAATCCAAGAGTCATCTACATTTGCGGCACTTAGCGTTACGCCGTTCTTAACAATTGCTGGAAATGTGCATCCAATTGCAGCCGGAGACCCGAAATGTTCGGCAATTTTGGCGACAACTTTGGCAACTTTCTTTGGCGTAGCGGGCTGTGGCGTTGGAATACGATGGCGTTCGCTGGCGAAATCGCCTAATTCTAGATCCACCATAGCCCCTTTTATGCCAGATCCGCCAATATCAATCCCTAAGGTTTGTTTCATGTTTGATTTTCCTTTGACTTTGCTTACTTATCCTTAACAAAGGTGGTATTTACTAACTGTACCTCAATCAATTCTTTATATATGCCTCTGATCACCGATTGTATATTAGATGTGTAGATCGTGTACTAATAAACCGTTTTTGCGCATTTGTTCGTGTATAGCGTGAAATATTATCGGTCTATCTTGGAATTATTTAGATATGTCGTCAGAGTCAATAGGACGTTACGAAATCCTAACAGAAGCGGGGAAAGGCAGATTTGCCACCGCTTACATTGCGCGGGACCTTCAGGTTCAACGCAAGGTTGTGTTTAAGGTTTTTACTCCTGAACTCACAGTAAACCCAAAGATCCGCGAAGCGTTTTTACGTGAAGTGGGGCGCAACAGTAGTCTAGAACACTCCGCAATTGTGCCAGTCTACGACTTTGGGGAATATAACCGCCATGTGTACATGGTCAGTCGGTATATGACTGGTCGTTCTTTGGAAGCTTGCTTGCAGTCAGGTGCGTTTTCCATGATCGAAACGGTTAGCATTTTTAAGCAGCTCTGTTCAGGTCTTGACTTTGCGCATCGGCGCGGCATCCTACATGGTGACATTCGACCAAACAATATCTTATTTGATCAGCAAGGGAATGCGTTCCTTGCCGATTTTGGGTTCGCCCGCTTGGCGCGTGGTGTTGCATCGCTCAATGGCAAGTTGTTGCCAGAAAATAACGCGTACTTAGCGCCAGAGAAACAACAGCGCATCCTTGTAGATAGCGTTGCGTCTGACATTTATGCGCTTGGTATTGTCCTCTTCAAAATGTTGACGGGGCTTCTTCCTGCTGAAGCAAATGCCTTAGCAGGGCAACCCTTCCGTCGTAACGGCGAAGAAATCCCAAATATCCGCACAATTCGTCCTGACTTACCAGCTGGAACTGACCTGATTGTTGCAAAAGCAACGGCGCGTAATCCGCAGGATCGTTACACTACTGCTGGTGAAATTGCGACTGCATTGGCAGCAGCAATTGACGTGTCAAAGACGCGTCGCAACTCACGCTACACGGCAATTGAAGAATCGGCGCAGAAGCCGGTCGCAGCAGGCATTGTTTCATTAGAACCTGGTGCTGCTGAAGCTGTCATTGCCGGAGCCGGTGCTGCAACCGGTGCGGGTGCTGCTGTTGCTACCAAAGCTGCTTTCGGCGGCGATTTTTGGCGTATTTTACAAACTGTAACGCTTTCAGCGCTCATCGTGAGTTTGATTGGTGCTGGGATTGCAATTACGTATGGCTCCTTCCGTCCAACAGCGATTGCTGGCCCGGCATCAACAGTGGCAACAACGGAAACGCCAGCCGTTGCCTCTGCAACGACGATTGATACTGTCCCGAGTTTCACACCGGTTGATGCCGTGGCAGATATTCAGACGGTGCAGCTTACGGAAACGCCTGACTATGCCATAGTAGATGAAAGTGTTTCTGTCGCGACCGTACCACCCACCGCAGATGCTATTCTGAGCACTGAAGATACGCTACAGTCGGCAACTGTAATCGCGCCGACAGCAACTCTTGTCGAGGAAATTGAGCCGACAGCTACCTTTACACTGACACCGACTGAAACGGTAGTTGAGAATACGCCGACATTCACACCAACATTTACACCAACAGTCATTGAATCGACGCCTACTGAAGAGATAGTCAGTCAACAATCTGTTGCAGAAGGTGGTGATGCAGGCTCATTACCAACGAACACACCGGTGCCAACACCGACGTTCACTGAGACTCCGACGTTGACGCCAACGCCAACCAATACGGCTACGCCAACGTTGACACCAACACCAACCAATACAAATACGCCGACGGCTACATTTACTGCAACACCGCCTCCGACGAACACACCAACGCCGACGTTGACGCCAACGCCAACCAATACGGCTACGCCAACCAATACACCGGCGCCAACCCCAACGCCAACACTGACGTTGGCAGATCAGCAACTGGTACAGTTTACGCAGCTCTTGCTAGATGATGTCAACGACTTGCGTCGCCGCAATGGTGCGTCAACGCTAATCAAAGAAAATACATTGATGAATGCGGCTCAGCAGCGAGCGCAGGACATGAGTGATCGGAATTATCTGAGCCCGGTCGATCCATCTACTGGAAACTCTGCAATTGCTGACATTTTGCAGGTGTCGCGATATGGCACAATGGTCGACATTGTGTTCGCTGGCCCATCTGATGTCTCAATCGATGATCTGCCCGACTATGTCATTGATAAGTGGCAGGAATCATCGACCACATTCCAAGATCTGATCTCTAACGAGTACAGTTATCATGGCGTTGGGGTGGTACGAGACTTGTCCTGTGGTGACTTGGCTGGTGGCAACAATCAAGCGATCTGTTGGCGCATTTCAATGGTTTACACCTCTAAGTTGCCATAAATTGTCATAATGACAAATTGAACGTGTTGAAGGGCACGCTGAGCATTCAGCGTGCCCTTTTTGTTTTTGAATCCATCTACGCGTAAAAGGGCAGCATAAACGCAACTCTCTTTTGTTTGGAATAATATTTTGTGTATATTGAAAATAATGCAAAATATTATTCCTTTTCTTAATATTTCGTTATATTTGAGTTATAAATAAGTTGTATTTTTCTAGATTCGTCACAACTACGAAAAGGCATTTCGGAATTTTGAAAAGTACCTAGGTTACGAATCTAAAATTTCTCCTCACATAGATTGCGCATTAGGAGTAAATCATGTCCGGCATATTGGTATCACAATACAAATTCCCCATTTCTTATCTTCGTTTAGGTTTTAGGCACATTGCTTTAGCTCTTTCACTTATATACATGACGGTTGCAGTAAGTACTGTTCAGGCGGCAACATTGACTGTCTGTAGTAGTGGAGCCACCTATACTGACATTCAAACGGCTGTTAACGCAGCAGCAGCGGGGGATGTCATTGAGCTTTGTGCAGAGACGTTTGATCTCTCTGCAATGACAACAGTTGGGACGGTGTCTTTCTCAACTGGCGACTCTCTTACTATTACAGGGACGCGCAATAATGACGGCTCCTTAGGCACTACGATTGATGGAGTCGATACGCATCAGATCTTTTCTATCTCAGACGGCTCCGTCTCTAGTAAAACTGTCACTATTCAAAATCTGATCCTGACAAATGGCGCAAACGCAGCGACTGATGGTGGTGCAATTGCCGCGCAAAATGATGTCACTGTTGTGTTGGATACGGTGACTCTAAAAGACAGCAATGCAACCAATGCGGGCGGTGCGAATGGTGGGGCGATCTCAATTGCAGGTACTGCAAACCTTACAGTGCAAAACAGTACAGTGAGTAACAATTCAACCGCCAACGGTAGTGGCGGGGGAATTTACTTCAATTCCACGGGGACGCTCACGGTTCAAAACTCCACCGTCTCAGGCAATACGGCTGGTGATCCCACAAACGGTAACGGTGGTGGCATTTATGTTGCCGATGCCACTGCAACAGTTGCAATTGACAACAGCACTTTGGCAGCAAATACCGCGACCAATGACGGTGGTAACTATGCAGCCGTTGCTCCAACTGGGTCAATCACAATCACGCGTTCCATTTTGGCGGACGGCGTTGCAGATGCAACTGGTCACATTGAATGTAGTGTCGATACAAGCGGTGCAGCGACAGCGGTCTTTGATTACAGTCTGTTTGAAAATACAGTGGCGACTTTCTGTGCCCCTGCTGGCACAGGTCTAGTCACGGGTACTGATCCTGCTCTAGGGGCACTGGCAGACAATGGCGGTCCAACGCAAACACATCTGCCAAGCAGCACCAGCGCCGCAGTCGATGCTGCCTCAACGACCTGTACGCTTGTGACCGATCAACGCGGCTGGACGCGACCATACAACACGAACTGTGACATCGGTGCGGTTGAAGTACAAGCGCACTTACAGGCAGCTGCGAATGATGACAATGCAGAAATTACGGATGGCAGCGCTACGCCTTCTGCCACCAATGACACTGACTTTGGAACAACGCCAGCTGGAACGGACGTAACAGTTACCCACAAACTTGAAAATCAAGGCTCACTGGGTCCCATTTCAATTACAAATATTGCGTCTTCGCTTGCAGAATTCTCTCCGAGTGTCACTACAATGTCGTTAGCAGCCGGTGCAAATGAGACGTTCACACTGACCTTAGACTCCTCTATGGCTGGGACGTTTACTAGCACTATCACTATTACCTATGACGACACGGTCTCTACTGGATTGACCTACACTTACGATGTGACCGGTATTGTTCAAGCGCCGGATATTGATGTTGAAGGTAATTCAACCTCAATTGCAGATGGTGATACAACGCCCAATGCAGCAGATGATACAGACTTTGGTACCACAACCTTTGGCACGCCAGTCCAAAACACGTTTACCGTGATTAACAATGGGACAGCCACGTTGAGCCTGTCTCCGCTGTCACTACCAACCGGCTTTTCTGAGGTCAGCACATTTGGCTCGACGTCTATCGCTGGGTCTGGCGGTTCGACGACGTTTGTTGTACAACTCGATGCGACAGATGGTGGTACCTATACTGGGGACATTCAGTTTGCAACGAATGATCCAGATGAAAATCCGTTCAATTACACTGTCATTGGTGTCGTCAATGAGCCAGAAGTGAATGTTTCTGGTAACGGGGTAGATATCACCGATGGTGACAATACCCCATCTACAACTGACGATACTGATATGGGAAGTGACACGGTTGGCAACACCATCACAACAACTTATACCGTCACAAACTCAGGCCCACAGACGCTCAATCTTTCTAATTTGGCAGTTTCTGGGACAGGGTTCTCCATTGCGTCTGGGTTTGGTTCAACAGCACTTGCGCCGAGTGGAACGACCACATTCCAAATTTCGGCGACGTCTGCCAGCGTTGGTACTCTGACAGGTGCCGTGTCATTTGATAGCGATGATGACAACGAAGCAACCTTCAATTTCGATATTCAAGCCACGATGGGTGCTGCGCCAACTGCAACACCAACTCCCACACCGACCCCGTCCACGTCACCAAGCAGTGGGTTCAGTGGCACTACGACAACGTTGTCAGATGGCTGCTGGTTCGGCAACGGCATGCGCGGCTGTGTTTACCTCAACGAAAATGGCGATAACGTCGCGACAGGCGGGAACCACTGGGTTGCTGGCGCAGAAATCGATATTACTGGCTATACCTTCTGTCTAGATGTGCCAGTTGGTTACACCATTAGTGGACATACGCCAAACCAAGATGCTGGTGCATTTGTGGCTGGAGAACGCTGTTACATCTATAACGCTTCGACAGATCGGGTTGATTTTGGGATTGTGCTAGCGGCAACATTAACGCCAACAGCGACGGCAACGAATACGCCAACGCCGACAAATACTGCGACAGCAACGCCAACTTCAACCGGAACAATTACGGCTACACCAACGCCAACGCAGACCCCAACGCCAACAGCAACAACCGCTGCGCCAACCGCGACCGCGACTTTGGCAAGCAATGAAGTCTTTGCTGTCATTGGCTCTGATGGGTGTTGGACAGGGCTAGACCTTACTGGTTGTATTTTCAATAATGAAACGGGGAGCAATGTAGCCAACGGTGGCAACCAAATTGCCACGGGATTGTCCGTACGCGTCAATACCGCGACTGACACATACTGTATCGATGTGCCGACTGAGTTCTACGTAATCAGTGGATACACAGTCAACCAGGATGCATCGACATTTACAGCTGGCGAGAACTGCTATACCAAGTCTGGGTTGGCTTATCGTGTTGATTTTGGTGTCCTCAATGCCCCAACACCGACACCTAGCCCAACAAGCACTCAGACGCCAACACCGACGCAAACGCCAACTGGCACGTTGACCCCAACACAAACGCCAACAGGGACATTGACACCGACAGTGACGCCAACCGGCACGCTGACGCCGACCGCAACCCCAACTGGCACGTTGACAGCAACGCCAACGGTGGATCCGAATGCAACGGCAACGCCAACAATTAATGCGACTGCGTTGTTCTTGAACAACTTAACGCTGACACCGAACACCACAACAAGCGGCACAGCAACACCAACTGTCAATGCCACCGCGCTATTCTTGAATAATCAAGCACTGACGCCAGGTGCAGCAACGCCAACGCCAAGCGCAAATGTTCAGGCGGCAACCATTACGTCAGCAGGTGGCACAATGGCCTGTTTGGGTGAAGTGACGTTGAACATACCGGCCAATTCTGTGACGCAAGACTCAATTTTCTACTGTAGTCCACAAGCGACGACAGCCGTCACGACTGCGCCAACGGGCTTCCGCTATGTCCGCACAATTGTGGATATATGGGTCAATACTGGGCAAACCCAATTCCCGCAGAATTTGACAGTCTGTTTGAACTACACCGCGAACGATGTTGCGCAAGCAGGTGGGGATGTCAACAGTTTGCGGGTCGGGTATTTTGATACCGCGCAAAATCAATGGATTGCGCTTGAAAATCCGACGAATAGCAGCACGCAGATCTGTGGGCAAAGTGATCACTTCACCAACTTTGGGTTGATGACTGTCACGCCAACGCGCCTGCCAACAACGGGACAGGACATGCAAAATACCTTGCTCTTGACGCTGCTATTGCTGGCTACTGCGGGCACTAGCTTTGGGTGGCTGTATCGACGTTATTTTCATCCATCAGCTTAGATGCATAATGCCATAAAAATCGGACTGGCAGCGTTGGCAAGCGCCACGCTTGCATGCAACGCTGCTAGTCTTATGTTGGAGTCACCAACTGAAGTGTTGGAGGTGTCAACAGCCACTGCTGTAGTTGTTCCGTCGCCAACGGTTATCCAAGCTATTCCGGCTGCGTCGCCAACAGCTTTAGATGCAGCAGACGTTGTCTCGGATGATGAAATTGGACTCATTCAGGTGGATAAAGAAATTGTGGCCGCGCCTATGCAAGTCGCCACAATTAGTCCTCAGACTGCCGTTCCGCTTGGAAATGTGATTCAGACTGCGCCGGAGGACAACAATGCCGCCGCGCCGCCAACGGAGATGCAGGCACTAGCCGAAACGGTTTTTGGCAATGATCTTCCAGTTCGACTAGAAATTAGTACGTTAGACGTGGCGACTGATGTCATTGCAGTAGGGTGGCGCGCGTCGAGCGAAGGTGTGCAGTGGGACTCGCCCAAAAATGCAGCTGGATTTGTGATCAATAGTGCGGCGCCTGGGCAACCTGGTAATACGGTCATTTACGGACACAATAACATTGAAGGCGAAGTCTTCAAAAATTTGAGTGACGTTGAAACCGGAGATGAGATCACGCTAACGGCTGAAGATGGCACCGTTTATCGATATGAAGTCGAAGAAGTCGTGCGTTTCAAAGAAAATGGCATTACCGATGCCGAGCGTCTGGCGCACCTCTCGTATTTTGATCCGACAGAAGATCAACGGCTAACGCTCTTAACGTGCTGGCCCTACACAGGGAATTCGCATCGCGTCGCCGTTGTAGCGAAGCCAACGAGCTAGCAAGTAAAACCTGCAATTTTCTGACGTTACGGGGTCCACTTAGGGCCCCGTTTTATGTTTTAGACTAGGTTGTCTTGTGGCAGCGTTCGTTTTTGATTCTTAGTAGCTTTGTCGAATCCATTATTCAGGGTAGTGACATGATGCATCATGTCGGATAGGCATCAAGCTAAGCAATTCTGCTGGCTGATTCTTGCGCGTATGTGTCATACATTCGACGCTGCTCAGTACAAGTCCCAGACGCGAACGAGACGCAATAAAGTCAACATTTAGGTGGCGTGGGCGGGATACATTCGGC
>JAHDIM010000048.1:18919-21051 GCA_020630805.1 Anaerolineales bacterium | reverse complement strand
TTGTGAATGAGACGACAGCGCTCGTGTCAGGCGATAAAATTCGGACAGTCAAACACGGTATGACCGCAGCAGATAAAGCTGCGCTGTTAGCCGGTATTCAAGAATAAACGCCTATATACCTTCCTCATGATTGAAATTGGAATTGATAGTTTTGCCGCCAGTGGCCTCGACACAAACGCCGGCGACGCTGTGCATAGCCAGCGTTCGATGGGGCAACTGCTGGATCGCATTGCGTATGCAGACGAAGTTGGACTAAATGTCTTTGGGATCGGCGAACACTACCGCAAAGAGTTTTTAGATTCTGCGCCAGCCACAATTTTGGCAGCCGCCGCTGCGCGGACGAAAAATATTCGGCTGACCAGTGCTGTGTCTGTCCTCAGTACAGCGGATCCGGTGCGGGTCTTTCAAAACTTTGCATCGCTAGACCTTATTTCCAATGGCCGCGCTGAAATTGTAGTCGGGCGGGGGTCTTCAATTGAGTCTTTTCCGCTGTTTGGGTTTGATCTCAACGACTATGACGCCATTTTTGCCGAAAAGCTGGAGTTGCTGCTGCATATTCGCGCCAATGAAGTCGTGACTTGGTCTGGACAATATCGGCCTGCGCTGAACCAGCAGCCGATTTATCCGCGTCCGATTCAAAATCCGTTACCAATTTGGCTTGGCGTGGGTGGTACGCCCCAGTCCTTCTGGCGCGCAGGTGTATTGGGTCTGCCGCTGATGATTGCGGTCATTGGCGGTGAAACGCGGCGCTTCCGCCCGTTGGTAGATTTGTATCGCAGGGGTTGGGCTGAAGCCGGGCATCCGGCTGACCAAATGCGAATTGGCTTGCATGAACTTGGCTATGTTGCAGAAACAACTGAGGAAGCCATTGAGACGTACTATCCGGGCTATAAAGAAACGTTTACCAAGTTAGGCAAAGAACGCGGCTTCCCGCCTGTCACACGTGCTGCTTTTGATGCGCAAGTTGGGCATCATGGCGCATTTTTGGTTGGTAGTCCTGAGGATGTCGCTGCCAAGATCTTGCGCCACAGCGAAGCACTGGGCGGTGTCTCGCGCGTCACGTTCCAAATGGACATTGGGCTAAGCCACCACCATATGATGCAGGCTTATGAATTGATTGGGCGCAAGTTGATGCCGTTGGTGAATAAAGCAACCGCATAACTGTAGTGACATCACACAAACCGCTAGACAGCCAGTACAATACTTCCACACACTGGACACAACGCAAACTTAAAATCTTAAATCTCTATGACCTCACCTTGGTATGGCTCTATTGAAGCTGGCGGTACAAAATTCATCTGTGCGGTTGGCACTGGCCCAGACAACATTCGCGCCCAAGTCCGCATTCCAACCACAACGCCTGCAGAAACGATGACAGCAGTCTTTGATTTTTTTGACGCGCAAGTCAAAGAAATTGAACTCGCAGCGATTGGCATTGCGTCGTTTGGCCCGGTTGATCTACACAAAGAGTCACCAACGTGGGGCTACATCACGACAACTCCCAAGCCACACTGGGCCAATGCCAACGTTGGTCAAGCTGTGCGTGACCGCTATAACGTGCCAGTTGGCTTTGATACAGATGTCAACGGTGTTATTCTCGCTGAAGCCCGCTGGGGTGCTGCGCAAGGGTTGAACTCTGCGGTGTACTTCACCATTGGCACTGGCGTTGGTGGTGGCGGTATTATTGACGGCCAACTGATGCACGGCCTAGTGCATCCAGAAATGGGGCACATGCGCATTCCACATGATCTGCAACAAGATCCGTATGAAGGCGCTTGCCCATTTCACAACGATTGTTTTGAAGGGCTAGCCAGTGGGCCTGCCATCGAAGCGCGCTGGGGCGTGAAAGGCCATGAGTTGGGTATTGATCATCCTGCGTGGGACTTAGAAGCGCACTATATCGCCTTGGCGATGCAAAACGTGGCTTGCATTCTGTCTCCACAGCGCATCATTCTGGGCGGTGGTGTCATGCAACAAGCGCACCTCTTTCCCCTCATCCGTGAAAAACTACAGACGTATCTAAATGGTTATATTCAAGATCCAGCCATTTTAGAGAACATGGACACCTATGTCGTGCCACCACAGCTTGGCGATGTTGCAGGTATCTCTGCAGGCATTGCGTTGGCAATGGA
>JAHDIM010000048.1:17192-18819 GCA_020630805.1 Anaerolineales bacterium | reverse complement strand
AAATACGACTTACCCCAAACAGACGCAAATCACGTGCCGCTGTCACCGCTGACATTCCTAGAGCGGGCCGCATATATTTATCCAAATCGGACAGCCGTGGTGCATGGCGAACGCCGTTACACTTGGCAGCAAAGTTACACGAGGTGTCGGCAATTAGCATCTGCCTTGCAAAAGCGTGGCATTGGCACGGGGGACACTGTTGCTATCATGGGCTTCAACACGCCGGAAACGTTTGAAGCGCACTTTGGCGTGCCAATGGCAGGGGCAGTTCTCAATGCCCTCAACACGCGCCTCGATGCCAAAACAATTGCGTATATTCTGCAACATGGCGAATCCAAGGCGCTGCTGACAGACCGCGCACTTTCGCCGACCATCAAAGCTGCTATTGATCTTCTCGACGCGCCGCCGATTGTGATTGATATTGATGATGCTCTTGCCGAAAGCGGAGAGCTATTAGGCGAGATGGATTATGAAGCGTTTCTACAAACGGGTGACGCCGACTTTGAATGGCAATTGCCCGCTGATGAATGGAGTGCGATTAGCCTCAATTACACCTCTGGTACAACCGGCCAACCGAAAGGTGTTGTTTACCATCATCGCGGGGCATATTTGAACGCGTTGAGTAATGTGCTAGCGTGGAGCCTAGCCAAGCATCCGGTCTATTTGTGGACGCTGCCGATGTTCCATTGCAATGGCTGGTGTTTTCCTTGGACGCTAGCAGCGGTTGTCGGAACGAATATCTGCCTCCGAAAAGTAGAGGTGGGCGCAATTTATGACGCGATTGCCAACGAAGGTGTGTCGCACTACTGTGGTGCACCAATTGTGCATAGCATGCTGGTCAATGCACCTGATGAGATGCGGACGAAGAAAACGCAAAGCATGAAAGGGATGGTGGCTGGTGCTGCACCACCGTCTGCTATTTTGCAAGCACTCAAAGAAAATGATTTCGATATCACGCATGTTTATGGTCTGACTGAAACCTATGGTCCCGCCGTGCTGTGCGAATGGAATGACGACTGGAATTCGCTACCGATGGACGAACAGTCGGCCCTCAATGCGCGACAGGGTGTGCGCTATCACGTGCTAGAAGGGCTCATGGTTGCTGATCCTGACACCCTAGCGCCAGTGCCTTTCGATGGCGAAACCATTGGCGAAGTCTTTATGCGCGGCAACAACGTCATGATGGGCTATCTGAAGAATGCAGAGGCGACTGAAAAAGCGTTTGCGGGGGGCTGGTTCCACACGGGCGACTTAGCCGTGATGCATCCGGATGGGTATTTGGAAATCAAAGATCGCTCCAAAGATATCATTATCTCGGGTGGCGAAAACATCTCGACGATTGAAATTGAAAGCGGACTCTACAAACATCCCGCTGTTTTAGAAGCGGCCGTGGTCGCGAAGTCAGATGAAAAGTGGGGCGAGATCCCTTGTGCGTTTGTGTTGCTTCGACCAGATGTTGAGCCAGTTAGTGAAGCCGATCTCATCGCTTTCTGCCGCACGCAAATGGCGTCCTTCAAAATTCCGCGTCAGGTAGTGTTTGGCGAATTGCCGAAGACATCGACCGGGAAGGTGCAGAAGACGGTGTTGAGAGAGCGGGTGAAGACGTTAGGCTAAGTTGATAGTTGAT